>DATENS010000054.1:0-22282 GCA_035274925.1 Pyrinomonadaceae bacterium
GGCACGAACGGTGTGCTTCAGCAAATCTCTGTTCAGGAAGGTCAGCAGGTTACACCGGGCTTGAACCTTGCGCGCATTGCGGATCCAGCATCGCTCAAGGCTGAATTGAAAATTGCCGAGACCCAAATCAAAGACGTGCGCGTGGGACAGATCGCGAAAATCGACACGCGCAACGGCGTGATCGAAGGCCAGGTCTCGCGTATCGATCCGGCCGCGCGCGAAGGAACGTTCACAGTCGATGTTTCATTCACCGGAGAGCTGCCCACGAGTGCGCGTCCTGACCTGAGTGTTGACGGCACCATTGAGCTCGAACGTTTGCGAAATGTTCTTTACGTGGGCCGCCCCGCATTCGGACAGGGGCAGCAAACCGTTGGCATGTTTCGTCTGGGGCCTGACGGACGGGAAGCGACCCGGGTCAGCGTCAATCTCGGCCGTGCCTCAGTGAGCACGATTGAGATAGTCGATGGCTTGCGTGAAGGAGATCAGGTGATCATCTCTGACACTTCGACCATGGACAATTACAAGACCATTCGGGTTCGGTAATCCCGAGCCGCATCGCAGCGCGCAATCTCTACCTACTTTCGTTCAAAGGAGCTACTGATGACTTCAACGGATCCCCTTATCCATCTGGCCGATGTTAAGAAGGTCTTTTACACGGATGAGGTTGAGACACATGCGTTGTCGGGTATCCATCTCGACATAAAAAAAGGCGAATACCTCTCGATTGCCGGGCCCTCCGGCTGTGGCAAATCAACGTTGCTGTCGATCCTCGGCTTGCTGGACACGCCCACGGACGGCGAATACGTATTGAATGAGCACTCGGTCGAAAACCTCTCACTCTCAGATCGTGCGCGCATTCGCAATCGCGAGGTGGGATTTATCTTTCAGAGCTTCAACCTGATCGGCGATCTCACCGTCTATGAAAATGTCGAGCTGCCGCTCACCTACCGCGGAATGAGCTCGGCCGAGAGAAAAAAACGCGTCACGGATGCGCTCGAGCGCGTGGGCATGGGCCACCGCGCCAAGCATTTACCGAGTCAGCTCTCCGGCGGTCAACAACAGCGCGTAGCGGTAGCCCGCGCGGTCGGTGGTCAACCGAGCATCCTGCTCGCCGACGAGCCGACCGGTAACCTCGACTCGACCAACGGCGAAGCTGTGATGGAACTCTTGCGTGAGTTGCACCGCGGCGGCGCGACCATCTGCATGGTCACGCACGATCCGCGTTACGCCCAACACGCAGACCGCATTGTCCACCTGTTCGACGGTCTGATCGTCGAAGAAGAAACAGGCGCAAATCGTCGCGAAATTGAACAAGCCAAACAGGAGTTGCGAGAAAGCGGCTTTACCGAAGTCCAATGATTACGCTCCGCAATGTCGAAAGATATTTCTCGCAGGGCTTGACGAAGAACTATGTGCTGCGGCGCATCGATCTCGATATCAAACCTGGAGAGTTTGTTTCGATTATGGGCCCATCGGGAGCAGGGAAGTCCACGTTGCTGCACATCCTGGGCATGCACGATCACGCCTGGCATGGCGAGTATCAGTTCGATGATGTGGCGATCCATTCCCTGAATCCCAAAAAACGGGCGGAAGTCCGCAATCGCAACATCGGTTTTGTATTTCAGAGCTACCACTTGCTCGACGATCAGACGGTGTTTGAAAACCTCGAGCTGCCCCTTTCATATCGTCAAGTCAGCCGGAGCGAGCGCCAGTCGATCGTGTGTGACACGCTCGATCGTTTTCAGATCGTCGGCAAGAAGGACCTTTATCCGACTCAATTATCGGGTGGTCAACAGCAGTTGGTAGGTATTGCGCGCGCCGTCGTTTCAAATCCCCGTTTGATTCTGGCTGACGAACCTACCGGCAATCTTCACTCGGCGCAGGGCAAAGAAATCATGGACATGTTCAAGCGCCTTAACGACGAAGGCACCACGATCATCCAGGTTACGCACTCCGAAACAAACGCTGCTTATGGGAATCGGATCGTGCGGCTGGAAGACGGCTGGATTGTGAAAGAGTAGGACAGGCAGCCCACTGGGTGGTCGAGTCTGTCCGCTGGTCAATTCGAAAGCGACTAACAGTTGCAAAGAACTGGACACAAACGTCCGTACGACTAGAGACAGCCGATGGATTTCATACTACGTGATCTCAAATTCTCAGTTCGTTCGTTGCTGAAGCATCCCGGCTTCGCCATCGTTGCAATTCTGACCCTGGCGCTGGGAATCGCCGCCAATACCACCATCTTCAGTACCGTCGATGCGCTCCTCCTTCACCCGTTCTCGTTTCCAAATCAGGAGCGGCTCGTAGTCCTGTGGGAACAAAACCTTGCAGTGGGCACCACGCGCGGATCAGTTGCTCCGGGAAACTTTGCTGACTGGCGCGCGCAGAATAAAACCTGCGAGCAGGTAGTAGCCATTGGCCAAATGTCGTTCGACCTGGCTGAGGGCGACCACCCGGAACGCTTTTCCGCTTACGGCGTCACGCAAGGATTTTTCGACGCATTGGGGGTCAAGGCTGATCGCGGACGCACGTTTCTCCCTGAAGATAGTGAAGCGGGGCGCGAGCAGGTGGTGGTGGTCAAGCATAGTTTCTGGCAACAACACCTTGGCGGCGACCCAAACATTATCGGCAAGACTATTACGCTGAACCGCAAACCTTTCACGGTGGTGGGCGTCATGCCCGCGGACTTCAACTATCCCTACAACGACGGTGAGTTTTGGACGCCCCTGGTTTTCGACCGGGAGGATGAACTCGATCGCGGCAGTCACTACCTCAGAGTCATAGGTTTATTGAAGCCCGGCGTCAGCCCGGATCAGGCGAAAGCCGATCTGCAGGCCATCGCCGCGCGCGCCCAACAGCAGTTTCCCGAAACGAACGCCGGCCGCAGCGTTTCCGTGATGACACTGACAGACGACGCTGTGCGGGGCGCGCGATCAGGCGTGCCTATCCTCATGGGAGCGGTCGTCTTTGTCCTACTGATCGCCTGCGCCAATGTCGCCAACCTGCTGCTTGTGCGGGCGGCTTCGCGACAACGAGAGACCGCGGTGCGTTTGGCTCTGGGCGCAAGCCGCGCGCGTTTGCTTCGCCAGGCGCTAACCGAAAGTGCGTTGCTCGGATTGCTGGGTGGCGGAATCGGTCTCCTTGTTTCAGTGTGGGCTATCCAGGCCCTGGCCCATGGAATTCCCGAAGGGTTCTCGAAGTACATCCCTGGTTGGGACCGCCTCGGGATTAATTTCACCGTTCTTGGTTTCACTTTCATCGTCTCATTGCTCGCGGGGGCCCTGGCAGGGTTAGCGCCGGTCTGGCACTCAACACGGACCAATGTGAATGAATCGCTAAAGTCGGGCGGCCGAGGCGATTCGGGTAGAGGCGGCCACAAACGGCTACGAAGCGCATTGGTTATTTCCGAAGTCGCGCTGTCGCTCGTGTTGCTTATCGGCGCGGGATTAATGGTCCGGAGTTACGTCGAGCTGATGCGCGCCGATCTCGGCATAAAGCCGGACAACGTTGTGGCCATGCAAATTACGTTGCCGCCGGATAGCTACGAGGACAAGGCAAAGAGACTCGACTTCTTTCAGCAACTGCTTGGCCGGGTCGAGACTATGCCGGGCGTGGTGAAGTCGGGGGCGATCAATATCGTTCCTTTTAGTTCCTCAAACAACAGCAGCAATTTTCAGATCATTGGACAGCCGCCGTTTCGCAAAGGGGCGGAGCCTTACGTGGAAACGCGCGTGGCCACTCCTGGTTATTTCGAGGCCATCGGCACTTCACTTAAGCGCGGGCGCATGTTCACAGCTCAGGATGATGAGAAAGCCGGCCGCGTCATTTTGGTCAACGAGACGTTCGCGAAAAAGTACTTGCCGGGACAGGAGCCCATTGGCCAACGATTGAGAATCGGCGGCGACGAGAAGAACACGCAGGAAATTATCGGCGTGGTCGCCGACGTTAAGAACGACGATTTTGAAGAGATCGTCGACCCAACGTCTTATCTGCCGTACTCACAAAATGCTAATCGCACGATGAACGTGGTGATTCGCGGAACCCAGGATCCGACGCGCCTCGCCTCAGCCGTACGAAGTGAAGTGAGGAGCCTCGATTCCGCTTTGCCGGTTTCAAACGTCAAGAGCCTCACGCAGATGATTGACGAGCGAATTTCGCCGAAGCGCCTGATGACTTACATCCTGGCAGTCTTCGCCCTGTGCGCGCTGTTGCTCGCGTCAGTGGGCATCTACGGCGTCATGTCCTACGCGGTAGCGCAACGCACGCAGGAGATTGGTATTCGGATGGCACTCGGGGCCCGAGCCGGGGACGTCTTGAGGCTCGTGCTCAGAAATGGAATGACGATCACGCTGATTGGTGTGGCCATCGGACTGGCGGGAGCATTTGCCTTGACGCGCCTGCTGGCGAGTTTGCTGTTTCAGGTGACGCCCACGGACAGCATGACGTTTGTCGGAGTCGCAGCGGCGCTGATCATCGTCGCTCTGCTGGCGTGTTACATCCCGGCGCGCCGGGCAACGAAAGTTGATCCATTGGTGGCATTGAGAGACGAGTGAGAAATTCGCCATTGCCTGTTGCGACATAAGGAATCGCGAGTTTCGAGTTTGGTGCAATTATGGAAACACTTCTTCGAGACATCCGCTACGCGATTAGAGGTCTTTTGAAGCGACCTGGTTTCACGGCGATTTCCGTGATTACACTCGCGCTCGGCATCGGTGCGAACACTGCGATTTTCAGCGTCGTCAACGCCGTTCTGTTGCGCCCTTTGCCGTACGTTGATGCCGGGCAACTGGTAATGCCCTGGGGCACAAGGACTGATGCGCAAGAGCGCACGAACGTGTCATACCCGGACTTTGTCGACTGGCAAGCGCAGACGAAGACCCTTGAGCATATAGCAGCGTACAACTCCGCGGGCGCACTACTGCGCGAAGGCGACGCCGAACCGCAGTTGATCTCAGGTGCGGCTGTCTCGGCGGATCTGTTTCAGGTGTTGAAAGTCGCGCCTGTCCTGGGTCGTTCTTTCACCCGCGCAGAGGACCAGCCGAATGCTGCTCCAGTGATCGTGTTGGGCTATGAGCTGTGGCAGACACGCTTCAACTCGGACCCGAACATCGCCGGCAAACAAATCAGACTCGGGAGTAGCAGCGCCACTGTGCTGGGTGTAATGCCCGCGGGCTTTCGCTTTCCGGCGACAGCAACGAAGACGGAATTCCTAAAGCCGCTCGCCAGTACACTAGGTGATCGCGCAACGCGACGTGACAGCTATTCACTGCGAGTAGTAGGACGGCTTAAGCCAGGCGTCAGCGAGTTAGCCGCGGCGAGCGAGATGCGGGCCATCGGCGTACAACTTGAACAGCAACATCCGGATGAGGGGTTTCGCTTAGGCGCCCGCTTCATCTCTTTGCACGACGCAATAACGTGGGGATCAAAGAAACCGCTGTGGGTGTTGCTGGGCGCGGTTGGTTTCGTGCTGCTGATCGCCTGCGCCAATGTTGCCAACTTGTCGCTTGCTCGCGCCGCGGCGCGTCATCGCGAGTTGGCCATCCGTGCTGCGCTTGGCGCCGGCCGGGGACGCGTGGTGCGTCAACTATTAACTGAAAGCCTGTTGCTTTCAGTTTTTGGCGGGGCGATCGGATTGTTTGTCGCGTGGTGGGGGATTCATTTCCTGTTGGCTGCGAGCCCACTCGACCTGCCTCGGATCAAGGACGTGGGATTGGATACCAATGTGTTGGTATTCACGGCGGCCATCTCGGTCTTGACCGGTGTGATTTTTGGACTCGCGCCGGCATTGCAGGCGAGCCGGGCAAACCTACAACACTCAATGAAGGAAGGTGGGCGCCACGCGACGGGCGGCGCTGTCCGCAGTCGAGTTCGTGCCGTGCTAGTCGTGGTTGAAGTTGCGCTTTCACTCGTGCTGCTGGTGGGCGCGGGATTGCTTGCCAGAAGCTTTGTGCTTCTGAATGAAGTTCGTCCGGGCTTTCAGCCGGAACGTGTGTTGACCACCGACCTCTCGCTTGCCAGAGCGAAATACCCGAAGCCGGAACAACAGCAAGCCGCCTTTGCAGAGATCCTGAGTCGGGCCGCAGCCATTCCCGGTGTCGAATCGGCGGCAGTGATATACCCGCTACCCTTAGGCGGTGATAGCAACTCAGGCACGTTTCTTATTTCCGGCCGGCCGGCCCCGCGGAATGAAGATAAGCCGACCGCCAGCCACCGCATAATCAGTCCCGATTACTTTCGCACGCTCAACATCCCGGTTTCGCGAGGTCGCCCTTTCGACACGCGCGACGGTCAGCACGCGCCTCCAGTCCTTATCGTTAACGAGACTTTTGCTCGCCGTTTTTTTCCCGGAACAGAGGCGCTGGGACAACACATCATTATTGAGGGTGAGCTGGGAGACAACGTCGTTCCGCCGCCCCGCGAGATCGTCGGCATAGTCGGAGATGTGCGGCACGAGAGTCTTGAGGAAGTGTCAGGCCCCGAATACTACGTGCCCAACACACAATCGCCCGCGTCTTTTATGAGTCTGGTTTTGAGGTCGTCAAGTGATAACCCCGGCAGCCTGGCCACCGGTCTGCGTGAGGCCATCAAGCAGATGGATAAGGATCAGTACGTAGCCGCCATTCAGCCGATGACGAAACTAGTCGCAGAGTCGGTTGCGAGACGTCGCTTCAATGCCTTGCTGACTGGGCTATTCGCCGGGGTGGCATTGCTGTTGGCCTCGGTCGGTATCTTCGGCGTGTTGAACTACACGGTCGCTCAGCGCACTCAAGAGCTGGGATTGCGCGTGGCGTTAGGTGCACAGACTCGCGATGTGTTGCAACTGGTGCTGGGCCAGGGCATGCGACTGGTTCTGTTGGGACTTGCACTGGGATTGGTTGCGTCCTTTGCGCTCACGCGTGTGCTTGCGGGCATGCTTTTCGGCGTGACGCCGACCGATCCAACAACTTTTGTTGCCGTTTCGTTTTTGCTGGTGAGTGTAGCGTTGCTCGCCTGTTACCTGCCGGCGCGCCGCGCGACAAGGGTCGATCCCTTGATCGCTTTGAGGTACGAATAGCCAAACCAGAGGAGATTCCCACTCACGTACGAATGACAATTCGGCATTGATCGACGAGGTAAATATGAGACAAACCAAGCAATTTTCAGATCAGATAATTAGCATAATTGGAGGATGGTGGCGGGGGAACAGGTTGGCACTTTCAGTCGGTGTCGCAGTCACGATGGCCGGCGTTGCGTTGTTCTTAAGTGTAGCCAGTCGCGCACAACAAACCTATACCGGCCAATGGCTAATTGAGGCGAAGCCCCAGACGGAAAACGTCAACTTAAGTTTGCGTTACCGCGTGATGGAGAACAAATCCGGTAACGATTCTGTCTTCAACAGCAATACCACGTTCGATATCGCACTGGCCCAGTTGTCAGGGCTGACACCGGCGCAAGTATTCTCCGCGAATGGCGGGCATGTTGAGTTTCAATTAAGGAGGGATCCCGGGAATCTCAACTTTGAAGGATGGTTCAAAGACGGAAAGGGAGCTGGCCACTTTGTATTTGCGCCCAGCGCGACCTTTTCAGGCGAACTAACCACGCGAGGATTTACGGCGCCGAGTGCGGAACAGCAATTCATGCTGGCGGTTCATGGTGTGGACCTGTCTTACCTGGATGAATTGCGCAACCAGGGTTACCAGCGGCCGACGCTCGAAGAGCTCGTACGGCTGGGTACACATGGAGTGCGGCTCGAATATGTCCGCGGCTTGCGCGCGCTCGGCTACCAGGTGAAGGCCGCCGATTTGCTGGTCAGGATGGTAGATCACGGCGTTTCGCTTCGATTTATCCGTAACCTGGCGGCTCTCGGTTACGAGAATATCCCTCCGGAAGAACTCATTAAGGCGGTGGACCACGGTGTTAACACGGACTTCATTAAGAATCTGCAAGCGGCGGGTTATCCCAGGCTTTCACTCGATCAGCTGGTGAGGGCAGTCGATCATGGCGTTAACAGCAAATTCATTCAAGAGCTCGGCGAGCTCGGCTACCAGCGGCTTACAGTAGATCAACTAATCCAAATGTCTGATCACGGAGTCCGGCCACGCTTCATCAGAGAACTGAAGTCACTTGGCTATGAAAACGTGCCGGTCGATCTGTTAGTGCGGCTGGCAGACCATGGCGTTTCCGCTGCCTTTGTCCAAAAAGTACATGCCAGCGGTTACAAGGATCGGTCACTTGAGCAAATGATTTATCTACGCGATCGCGGCGTTGCCTTTGACTGAATGAAGATCACGAGAATCAGCGAGCTTAGTCGGTAATTTTTGCTCGGTCGAAACTGAGAAAGGAGGAAACACAGACTGCAGTCTGTGCCACCTAAATCATGGGATCGATATTCAAAGACATTCGTTACGCGATTAGGAGTCTCAGCAAGCATCCGGGCTTCACCGCTATTGCCGTGATCACGCTCGCCCTGGGCATCGGAGCAAACACCGCGATTTTCAGTGTGGTCAATGCAGTGTTGCTAAGACCTTTGCCTTTTAATGATCCCGAACGCCTTGTGTGGCTATGGGACACTGCACCGCAGCTCGCGACCATCCCGACTTCGCTTCCTGACTTTCTTGGTTGGAAAGAGCAGAACCGTTCATTCGAGCACCTCGCCGCTTATCAAAGCGGCAGTGTTTTTATCGATGCCGGCGACGGCACAACGGATACGCCTGTCGGCCTGGTGACGCCGGAGCTGTTTTCAGTCTTTAAGGTGAGTCCGATCCTGGGGCGCACCTTCACCAACGAGGAAACTCTGCCCGGGCGATTTCGCGTGGCAGTGTTGAGCCACTCAATTTGGCAGAACCGCTTTGGATCAGACCCGAATGTCACGAGCCGGACGTTACAACTCAACGGTGCCACTTACGCAATCATTGGCGTGATGCCGGCGGGCTTCTCATACCCGAATCGGGCTGAGCTTTGGCGGCCTTTGCCGATTGATCCTGCGAGACTGGATCCGGGCCCCCACTATCTGAACGTTGTCGGCCGCTTGAAACCGGGTGTCACGCTGGCCCAGGCGCAAGCCGATATGTCGACCATCGCCGCGCGATTGTCAGAGCAGTACAAGGAAAAGAACGCCGGGCATGGAGTAAAGCTCGAACATCTGACGAATGTTGTCGTCGGCGACATTGGCCTGGCGCTCTACGTACTGTTGGCTGCGGTTGGATTTGTGCTCCTGATAGCCTGCGCAAATCTCGCTAATCTCATGCTGGCTCGGGTCGGCGCGCGACAAAAAGAGATTGCCCTGCGCACGGCGCTGGGCGCCAGCCGTATGCGCATCGTGCGGCAGTTGCTGATCGAGAGCGTCATGCTGGCCCTCTGCGGCGGCGTACTTGGGCTGATGCTTGCTTTCTGGGCCGTGAGTTGGGTCGTGTCTCTCAGCGCGGACACAATTCCTCGTGTTCGCGAGATCAGTATTGATCCAAGAGTGGCCGGGTTCACGTTGTTGGTTTCAGTCCTCACCGGTGTGCTTTTCGGACTTGCCCCCGCACTTCAAGTGTCTCGCCCGGATCTCACGGATGCGCTCAAAGAGAGTGGCAGAACCACTGCCGGTCTTAGAAGAAACCGGCTCCGCAGCGTGCTGGTAATCAGCGAGGTTGCTCTTTCCCTGGTCCTGCTCGTTGGCGCGGGCTTGATGATTCGAAGCTTCGCAAAACTCAACCAGGTCGATCCTGGTTTTAAGCCGGCCCAGGTAATGTCGCTTGGAGTGGCGATTCTGCGCCTCAAATATCCCGAGGACCAACACGTCGCCCAAGTGTATTCGCAAATTCTCGAACGTGCTGCGGCGGTGCCCGGCGTTGTATCGGTCGGAGCGATTTCGGATTTGCCGCTTATGGGAAGTAATACAAGCGACTCGTTCACCATCGAAGGCCGGCCGCCCATCCCCAAAGAGATGGAGCCGTCGACTGAATATCATGTAGTCACGCCGCGATACTTCGAATCAATGGGCATCCCACTCTTGTCGGGGCGTGATTTTGCCAACACGGACACGCGGCAGTCGCCCAACGTGGTTGTGATCAATGACGCCTTCGCTCGCCGTCATTTCGCCGGCGAGAATCCACTCGGCCATCGCTTAAAGCTTCAAGGCCAGGAGCGCGATCCGCTGCTGATAGTCGGAGTGGTGGGTAACGTGCGGCAGCTTGGGCTGGATCAACAGCCGCCGCCGGAAGTTTTCGTGCCTTTCTTGCAAGACCCCTTAAGCACGACCTACCAGCGGGCAATGACGATTGTGGCGCGGTCGCAATCAGATCCGGGCGCCATAGCCGGGCCGTTGAAAGCGGCGGTGACTTCGGTGGACAAGAGTCTGCCGGTGTTCGCGTTTAAGCCAATGACCGAATACATGCATGACTCGCTTGCGCGCCGCCGCTTCAGTTTGATCCTGTTGAGCATATTCAGCGGCGTCGCGTTGGTGCTGGCGGCAATCGGCATTTACGGCGTTATCAGTTACGGCGTTACCCAGCGGACGCACGAGATGGGAATTCGGATGGCGCTCGGCGCGAAGCCGCGTGACGTGCTTAGGCTGGTTGTGCGCCAGGCGATGTTACTGGCGCTGGTAGGTGTCGGCATTGGATTAGTCGCCTCTCTGATGTTGACACGGCTGATGAAGAGCTTGCTTTTCAGTGTCAGTGTCACCGACCCGACGACGTTTTTAGCGATAGCGATGTTGATGACCTTTATTGCCCTGCTCGCGTGTCTGATTCCCGCGCTCCGGGCAACGAGAGTCGATCCGCTGATCGCATTGCGATACGAGTGACTGATGCGAGTGCTGACGGGAGACATTAGCAATGCAAAATCTTCTTCGTGACCTTCGTTATTCCGTTCGCATGCTGGTTAAGAGCCCGGGCTTCACCGCAGTGGCCGTGCTTTCAATTGCGATCGGCATTGGCGCCAACACGTCAGTCTTCAGCGTGGTAAACGCTGTGCTGCTCAAATCTCTGCCCTTCAAAGAACCGGAAAGTCTGATGCTTGTCTGGGGCAGGACCAATGACTCTCGCTTACAGGATCGCAATCAGATCTCCGCTACCGACGTCGCTGATCTGCGCCATGAGAACACGGTCTTTGAAGACGTGGCCGTTTTCACCGGATGGAACCCGATCATGTCGGGGGACAGTACTCCCGAACGAGTTCCCGCGATTCAGGTGGGCGATGGTTTCTTCCGGGTAATGAAAGGCACGGCGATGCTGGGCCGCGTCTTTACCGCTGACGAGCAGGAAGAAGGGAAGGACTTTGTCATCGTATTGAGCCATGGATTATGGCAGCGCCGTTTTGGTTCCGATCCGTCAATTGTGGGCAAGAAAATCTTTCTTAACAGCCGGCCTTACACAGTCGTTGGGGTTATGGGTCCGGACTTTCACGCGCTTCCCTCGACATTGGTCCAACCCGAAGGCCAGTTCTATCGTCCGGTGGCTGAACCTTATGACGACACCCAACGCGATGCGCGCCACCTGCGTGCGATTGCCCGTCTCAAGCCGGGCGTCACCATCGCCCAGGCGCAGGCTGAGATGGATGTGTTCGGGAAGCGTCTGGAAGATCAGCATCCGACGACCAATAAGGACCAGCGGTTCCACGTGGCTTCAATTACCAACGACACCGTGGGCAATCTAAACCGTGCTCTATGGATGATCTTTGGCGCGGTTGGTTTCGTGTTGCTGGTTGCCTGCGCCAACGTCGCCAACCTGCTGCTCGCGCGCGCCACCGCGAGACAAAAAGAAATAACGATACGCTCGGCCATCGGAGCGGCTCGTGGTCAATTAATCAAACAGTTTCTCACCGAAAGTCTGCTGCTCGCATTTGTTGGTGGCGGACTTGGCTTGCTTATCGCCATTTGGGGCACGGCGACGATCGAAAAGATTGGTTCGAAGATCAACCCCATGTTCAACGGCTTTCGCATTGACTGGCGAGTACTGGTCTTCACTTTCTTCGTTACGTTGCTCACCGGCGTGATCTTTGGAATCGCTCCGGCGCTGCAGATGTCCCGGCCCAACCTTAACGAGTCGCTCAAGGAAGGTGGTCGCGGCGCGGGAGGAGGGGCCAAAGGCAATCGGTTGCGCGGAGCGCTGGTAATTACCGAAGTCGCGATGACTCTCGTTTTGTTGGTCGCTGCCGGTTTGTTGGTCAGAACTTTGGTGAGACTGAGTAAGGTCGACAAGGGATTCAATTCTCAGAACGTCCTCACCATGAACATCGGATTGCCCGGCATAAAGTATCCGAAACCCGACTCGTACATTGCCTTCTATAAACAGACAACGGAACGAATCAGCGCCATACCCGGCGTGAAGGCTGCCGGCATCACCAGTGTGCTGCCGCTGAGTGACAACTTCGATGGCCGCGGTCTCGCGGTTGAGGACTATCCCAAACCTGACGGCCAGGAGATCAGCGTCGATCTGTACGTAGTCACGCCGGGTTACCTGCGCGCGATGGAGATTCCCCTGCGCCAGGGACGATCGATCACCGAACAGGACACCGCCGGTTCGGAAAAGGTTGCGTTAATTAACAAGACGATGGCCGACCAGTTATGGAGCGCCCAGAATCCAATCGGCAAGCGAATCAAGTTTCCGGGGAATGACAAAAACCCACAGCCATGGCGCACGATCGTGGGCGTGGTTAATGACGTTTCGCAATATGCATTGGACCAGAAACCTCCGATGCAAATCTACCTGCCACACGAACAATTCCCGACATCTTTCAATACGCTTGTGATCAAGACCGAGAACGATCCCGAATCCGTGGCAGCCGCCGTGCGCAGCGCAATCCTTTCAGTCGATAAAGATCAGGCGGTCTATAACGTTGCGACGCTAAGCGAGCTGCAGGCCAACTCGATCCTGCTGAGGACGTTCTTCATGGTGCTGCTAATTGTCTTTGCCTCGCTCGCTTTGATCCTTGCAGTGGTGGGCATTTACGGCGTCACTTCTTATTCCGTAACACAACGGACCCAGGAGATTGGCATCCGCATGGCGCTGGGCGCCGGCGCCGCCGATGTGCTGAAGCTAATTCTGAGAAACGGAATGACGCTGACCTTTATCGGAGTGTCGATCGGACTGGCGGGAGCTTTTGCGCTGACCAGACTGTTGACGATTCTGCTCTATGGCGTGCAGCCGACCGACGCGGTCACTTTTGCGGCTGTATCTGTGACATTGATCGCTGCATCCCTGTTGGCGTGTTACATCCCGGCGCGGCGCGCGACAAAAGTCGATCCGTTGGTGGCCTTGAGATACGAGTAGACGGTTTTGGATTTGTGAGCAAAGTTCCGGCCTGTGTCGGGCCGCATGAGTTCTTAAGCAACGCAAGTGGAATTTTTGTTTTCGGAGGTGAAAAGCAATGTTCGCAATCAACCTGGTTACCACGCTTAGCTTGTTTGTGTTTACGGTGGCTTCACCGTTCGTCGCAGATTCGGTCCCATTCCCCAGGGTGGATTTGGAACAGGAGGTTATTCAAGTCGCTCCTTTTAATTCTGTCGAGTTAAGAAACGGCGGCAGGGTGTTTGTGCGTCACGGCGCCAGGCAAAGCGTGACCGTGGTTAAGGGCAATTCCGACGAGATCACATTCACGGTCGAAGGGAGTCGTCTGGTTATCGACAAAGTGAAATCCAGCCGTCGCGGGCATGATCTGGAAATTGAAATTGTAACGCCGAACATTAACGGTCTCGCGGTAAACAATGGCGGCGTGTTGCAGACTGTCGGAGACTTTTCCGGGCAAACAGCGCTGGCCGTCTCAGTTAATCAAGGCGGCATTGTCGATGCGCGCTCAATCGCGGTCCAGAGTGTGACTGCCTCTGTTTACAGTGGCGGCCGAATTTTCGTGAGACCGCAGGCCGCGTTAGTCGCCAGCGTCGCCCAGGGTGGCGCCATCACTTATTGGGGCAAGCCACAGGTTACATCGTCGATTAAGCACGGCGGCGTTGTCGAAGAGGGAGAGCCTACAGATTTCGACAAGCCGCTTTCAGAGGTGGGTGTATACGCGCCGCCAGTTCCAACGGGGCGACGTATTCACCCGTAACTTCATCAGCCGGAACGTCATGGAGAGTGAATCATGGACAATCTAATCTCGGACGTACGACAGGGTATACGCGGTCTGCTGCGCCAACCCGGCCTTAGCCTGGTGGCGATTACCACCCTCGCCCTGGGAATCGGAATAAACGCGGCGCTCTTTTCCGTTGTTAACAGCGTGCTGCTTAATCCGCTGCCTTTTTCCGATCCCAATCAATTGGTCACGATCGATCAAAGCAAACCAAATTTCGATCTGGGCGCGATTCCATATCCAAACTTTCTGGATATGCGAAAACAGAATCAGACGTTTACGGCAATGACCATTCAGCGGGCGACCGCCTTTAGTTTGATCGGTTCGGGCGAACCTGAGCGAGTCAACGGCCGGTACGTATCGTCGGACTTCTGCGCGGTCTTTGATGTTAAGCCGATTGTCGGGCGGTGCTTTGCCCCGGGAGAAGATGAACGCGGATGGGCGCCGGTGGTCCTCATCACTAATGATCTTTGGCAGCGGAAGTTCGGCGGCAATTACGACGTTTTGCACAAAGGCATCACACTCGACGCCAAATCATATTCAATCATCGGAGTGCTGCCCGCCACCTTTAAGCTGTTCCGCACGAGTGACGTCTATGTGCCGATCGGCCAGTGGAATAATCAGGCACTACAGGTTCGCAGCGCCGGATTGAATCTTCACGCGATGGGCCGGTTAAAGCCTGGCGTAACCATCGAGCAGGGCGAGGCTGATCTAAACCGGATCATGCAAAGCCTCGCCGTTACTTATCCCGATACAAACCGCAACAACGGCGCGAAAGTTAGCTCTCTCAAAGAAAGAGTTATTGGCAATATTGGCCCCACGCTGTGGATGCTTTTGGGAGCAGTGGGATTTGTTTTGCTGATTGCTTGTGTAAACGTCGGAAACCTTTTGTTGGCGCGCTCGACCGGGCGCTCGCGCGATTTCGCGATTCGCGCAGCCCTGGGCGCGGGCCGCTGGCGGTTACTGCGTCAAACACTAACTGAAAGTCTGTTGCTGGCATTGATTGGAGGCGCGCTCGGCTTGCTGGTTGCCAGTTGGGCCACCAACCTTGCGATTACTGTTTTGCCCACCACGCTGCCACGTGCAAACGAAGTCCACCTTGAAGGCCGCGTTCTGATCTTTGCCTTCGCGGTCACCGTGTTTAGTGGTCTATTGGCCGGCATAGCGCCGGCGCTCAAGAATTCAAGTTGGCATCTGGCGAGCGCGCTCAAAGAAGGTGGCCGCGGCGCCACTGGGCGTGGACGTGCGCAGGGCGTGCTGGTGGCAACCGAGATGGCGCTGGCAGTGGTGCTCTTGATTGGTGGCGGATTGATGGTCCGCAGTCTCCGCGCGCTCTGGAGCGTCGATCCCGGGTTTCGGCCGGAAAACGTCGTGTCTTTTGGAGTGTCACTCGCCCCGGAAACACGGACGAAAAGTCCTCAGGAAATTCGGAGCAATATTCGCCAGCTTAGCGATCAGTTGAATGCCACACCCGGAGTTCGCGCAGCATCGCTCTCGTTGGGGGCTTCACCGATGGGAAGCGAGGACGATCTTTCCTTCTGGCTCGAGGGCCAACCTAAACCAGCGAGTCAAAGCGAAATGCACATGTCGTTGGTGTACCGCGTCGAACCGACTTACCTGAAAGTCATGAGCATTCCACTCAAGCGTGGCCGCTTTTTCAGCAACCAGGATGATGAGCGATCGACTCCGGTGGTCGTTATCGATGAAGTCTTTGCCGAAAAATTCTTTGGCCAGACAGACCCCATCGGAAAACGAATCGTTCAGGACGGCCAGGACCCGCAGACAATCATCGGAATAGTTGGTCACACCAAGCAATGGGGACTGGATTCGGACGATAGTCAATCGGTGCGCGCTCAATTGTACGAGGCGATTCGGCAATTTCCCGACAACGCGATGGGGGGCCTTGCGCCCGGCGCGGAGGTCGTCGCTCTTACCGATGGACCCGGCGCGGCGCAAGTGGATGCGATTAGGCGAACCGTCCGGAATCACCACAACGCCAACGTGGTGTTTTCGGCACAGACGATGAACGAAGTGATTGCGCAGACGCTGGCGCCACAGCAGTTCATGATGATCCTGCTCGACTCGTTTGCCGCGATCGCCCTGGTGCTGGCAAGTATCGGCCTCTATGGAGTGATCTCGTATCTGGTGGGCCAGCGAACACACGAGCTGGGAATTCGGATCGCGTTAGGCGCACAACGGCAAAATGTCCTGCGGCTGGTGCTGGGACAGGGATTGAAAGTTGCGGCCGTGGGAATCGGCGTCGGGCTGCTGGCCGCATTCGGGCTAACCCGGCTGCTTTCCAACATGTTGTACGGCGTGAGCACTACGGACCCGCCGACCTTTTTGGCAATTACGGGCATCTTGTTAATTGTCGCGGTGCTGGCGAGCCTGTTGCCGGCTTGGCGCGCTACTCGCGTCGACCCGCTGGTAGCTTTGAGAAACGAGTAGAACGAGAACCTAACGGTTACGTTTGGCTACTGCGGGAACTGAACCGGCCCAATGAGCGTTACGATTGATACGATCGTACGATCGATCGCTGACGGCCGTGTACCTGGTTTAGGGAAATAACTGATACCGTTCATAGAAAGAAAAGAGACAATAATGATCACAGTTCTTCGGGACCTACGTTATGGCGCGCGAATGTTGCTTAAAACTCCGAGTTTGACCTTCGTCGTAGTCCTCGCCCTCGCGCTCGGGATCGGTGCGAACACCGCGATCTTCAGCGTGATTAATACAGTCCTATTGAAGCCGCTGCCCTACGACCAGCCTGAACAATTGATTTTCCTGAACGAGCGGAGCCCGGTGCTCGATGAGATGTCCATCTCATATCCAAACTTCACTGACTGGCGCAATCAGAACCACGTCTTCGAAAAAATCGGAGTCTACAATCGTAACAGCTACAACCTCACCGGCTATGGCGAAGCAGAACGCATACCGACCGCACAGGTTTCGGCCGATCTATTTTCTGCCTTGCGCGTCAATGCTGCTGTAGGGCGAGTCTTCACCAACGAAGAGGATCAGCCGGGAGCCAATCGCGTTGTCGTTCTAAGTTACGCCTTGTGGCAACGCCGCTTTGGTGGGCAGAACAGCATCGTGAATCAATCGCTGACTCTCAGTGGCCGTAGCTATACGGTGATTGGCGTCATGCCTCAGGACTATGCTTTCCCGAGTCGAGTCGAAATGTGGGTGCCGGTGGGTCAACTTTCCGCCGAGCCCGGCTGGCAGGAAAGAGGAAATCATCCAGGTCTATACGGTGTCGCGCGACTGAAACCCGGCGTTACGATGGAGCAAGCGCAGGCCGACATGAATGTCATTAGCGCGAATCTCGCCAATCAGTATCCGGATTCCAATACAAGTAATAGCGCCCGCCTTCGCACGATGATGGAGGTTGTCGTAGGCGAAACCGTCCGAGACACACTCTGGATTCTGTTCGGCGCCGTTGCGTTTGTGTTGCTGATTGCCTGTGCGAATATCGCGAACCTGCTTCTGGCGCGCGCCACCGCCCGGCGCAAGGAGATGGCCATACGCGCAGCGATGGGCGCGGGCCGCTGGCGTATCGCGCGGCAGTTACTTACTGAGAGCATCCTGCTCGCGGTTATCGGCGGCGGTCTCGGTTTGCTGATTGCGCGTCTGACCATCAAATGGATTCTCTACATGAGCCCCACGGCCATTCCCCGGTCGCGCGAAATAACTCTTGATTGGAAAGTGTTGGCCTTCACCCTGGGCGTTTCGCTCTTCACCGGAATTCTTTTTGGCTTAGTGCCAGCGTTACAGTCAGGGGACGTTGATGTTAATGAAACTTTGAAAGAGGCAGGCCGCGGCACCTCAGCCAGGCATTGGCTGCGCAGTTCTTTGGTGATTGTCGAAGTGGCCACCACGATGGTGCTCCTGATCGGCGCGGGCCTGATGATTCGCAGTTTCTATCGCTTGCAGAACGTGAATCCCGGCTTCTCGTACGAGCAACTGACCAGCTTCACGGTTTCACTGCCACAACGGAAATACACAAACGAAGACCAGCGCAACGCATTCTTTCAGCAGTTGCTGCAAAACCTGCGCACCTTGCCGGGCGTACAATCCGTCGCCGCGGCGTCCGGACTTCCGCTGGGCAACAACGGATGGCAAACATCATTTGTAGTGGATGGCCAACCGCCCCCGAAACCGGGCGACGCGCCGCTCATGGAAGCATGTACCGTCACTCCCGATTATTTCCGGACCATGAATATTCCCTTGATGCAGGGTCGTTTCTTTACTGACCAGGACAATCGTTCGTTCGTCGCGGGCCGGGACATGAGCAAGATGAACGAAGGGGAACGGATGATAAATGGATCAAATGTCATCATTGTGGATCAGGAGTTTGCCCGCCGGCACTGGCCCAACGAATCAGCGGTCGGAAAGCGAATCAAATTCGGTACTGACGCCGATGCGCCGGCGCTCACCGTCGTCGGCGTGGTCGGGCGGGTGAAAATGGAGAGTCTCGACGACGATTCGAATCGCGTGCAGGGTTACTTTTCATTCGCCCAAATTCCGTTTGGCGGTATGACGATAATCCTGAAGGGCACCGGAGATCCCAACCAGCTAATCTCGGCGGCCCGCGAGCAGGTAAAGGCGGTCGATCCGGATCAACCAATCTATAACATCCGCACCATGGATGAAATTCGCGGCGAATCCGTCGCGCCGCAACGATTGAATCTTATGCTCTTGAGTATTTTCGCCGGCATCGCCTTTGTCCTCGCGATCGTGGGAATCTACGGCGTGATGTCCTACGCGGTCACCCAGCGAACTCACGAGATTGGCATTCGGATGGCGATCGGCGCGCAGCCTCGCGATGTATTCCGCATGATCCTGGGGCAGGGAATGTTCCTGACCATAATCGGCCTGGTAATCGGACTGGTCGGCGCATATGGATTGACGCGGCTGATGGCTGCGATGCTGTTCGCGGTAAAGCCGACCGATCCACTAACATTTGCCGGCGTTGCGGTTCTGCTTACTGCGGTGGCATTAATTGCGTGCTACATTCCCGGCAGGCGTGCCACGAAAGTAGATCCGGTCAAGTCCCTGCGGTACGAGTAGGCAAGATCTTTTTGCGCGTACCTGCGGATCGCCAGCTTCAATGCCGAGGATTCTTATTGCAGATGATCAGCCCGATGTGTTGGCAGCGTTGCGGCTGCTGCTCAAGGGTGAAGACTACGCTATCGCGACGGCATCCTCTCCGGCCGGCGTCTTAAAGATCGTTGAGTCTGAGGATCTTGATCTTGTTCTGATCGATCTTAACTACGCGCGCGACACGACATCGGGGAGCGAGGGATTGGACTTGCTCCAGCGCATTCAAAACCTGGACGCAACTCTGCCGGTCGTCGTGATGACTGCCTGGGGCAGCGTCGATGTAGCCGTCGAAGCGATGCGCCGCGGGGCCCGCGACTTTATTCAGAAACCCTGGGACAACGCGCGTCTCCTCGCCGTGTTGCGCACCCAAACCGAACTCGCGCGCGCATTGCGACGCGGGCAACGGCTGGAAGCAGAAAACCTAACTCTTCGCGCCGACGGCGCCTCTGCCAACCAATCCGAAGTCATCGCTGAATCTCCGGCGATGAAGGCAATCATGAACATGGTCCAGCGCATCGGGCCTGCCGATGCCAACGTCCTGATCACCGGCGAGAACGGCACCGGCAAGGAAGTAATCGCGCGTTCGCTACATGAAGTTTCCGCGCGCGCGGCCAAGCCCCTCGTTTCAGTTAATGCCGGCGCCCTGGCATCAGGTTTATTTGAGAGTGAGTTGTTTGGTCACGTGCGCGGCGCTTTCACTGATGCCAAGACTGATCGAGTGGGCCGCTTTGAACTGGCTGATGGTGGAACTCTATTTCTGGATGAGATCGCCAACGTTCCGCTCAACCTGCAAGCAAAGCTTCTCCGCGTGCTCGAGACCGGCGAGTTTGAGCGTGTCGGCTCATCAAAGACGCGCAAAGTAAATGTTCGCGTTTTGTCAGCGACGAATGCGGATTTGCGAACCGACATGTCCGAAGGGAAGTTCCGCAGCGATTTGATGTTCCGGCTCAACACTGTCGAGATTCACCTGCCGCCGTTGCGCGATCGGCGCGAAGATATTGCGCCGCTTGCCGAGCATTTTCTCCGCCAACATTGCGAGCGCTACCGCCGCGGCCAAATGGTTTTTACTCCACAGGCTCTGGAAGCACTGCGGCAACATTCCTGGCCTGGTAACGTGCGTGAACTGGACCACGTCATCGAACGTGCCGTGCTGATGAGCACGGGCAAGGCCGTTACCGCAATGGATCTCGCCTTACAAACCACGCCCGATGCGCAAATCTCCGCGCGCCTCGAAGAGATGAGCCTGGAAGACGCAGAACGTTTGCTGATTCAAAAGGCCCTCGCGCGCTTCGAAGGAAACGCAAATCGTGCTGCTGAAGCACTTGGCCTGAGTCGCAGCGCCCTCTACCGCCGACTTCAGAAGTATGGGTTATCATAACCCGGTGAGCGCTCCGCATAACTCAGCGAAGAACTCCTCGACGTTTTCCCATCTCGATCCCGCACTGCGTCGAAACGCGCTAAAGTTCGAAAAGAGAGTAACGATCCTGGCTCTGCTCGCCGGCTTTCCCGGAGTCGCGATCTGCGCGTTGCTGCTCTGGCTCAACGGCTATTCAGGAAGAGTGCAATGGACAGTTGATCTTTTCCTCGTGCTTTTCTGGTTGGGCATCTCGGCAAACTTGAAGAGCCGCATTGTCCGGCCGCTGCAAACTCTCTCAAATATCCTGGCCGCGATACGTGAAGGTGATTATTCGATTCGCGGCCGCCGCGCAGCCACCGGTGACGCCCTCGGTGAGGTGATGCTGGAAGTAAACGACCTCGGGGCGACACTTCGGGGGCAACGCCTGGGCGCGATGGAGGCCACCGCCTTGCTGAACGCCGTGATGTCCGAGATCGACGTCGCGGTCTTCGCTTTTGATCGAGGACGACAATTACGTCTGGTCAACCGGGCGGGGGAAAAACTACTGGCCCAGCCGGCCAAACGCCTGTTGGGCCGTACGAGCGACGACCTTGGTCTCACGGCGTGTCTCGACGGTCATGACGAGCCCGGACCCTACACGATGCAGATGGTTTTTCCCGGCGGGGCGGGCCGCTGGGAGATCCGGCGCGGCACATTTCGCGAAGGTGGAATGCCGCACCAGTTACTGGTCCTGACTGACTTGAGCGAAACACTGCGTGAAGAAGAACGTTCAGCCTGGCAGCGACTGCTGCGCGTTCTTGGCCACGAACTGAACAATTCGCTGGCGCCGATCAAATCAGTCGCCGGCAGCCTGGCAGACTTGATAAAACGTGAACCGCAACCTTCCGACTGGCGCGACGACATGTATCACGGTCTTGAGGTGATTTCATCGCGGGCCGATTCACTGGCCCGGTTTATTGAATCCTATTCAAAACTAGCGCGGTTGCCGCCGCCCCGCTTTGAAACTCTTAACATCGGAGACTTGGTTCGCCGCGTGGCCGCTCTTGAAACTCGCCTGTCGATTCGTGTGCTTTCCGGACCCGAGCTGACCGTTCGCGCCGATAGTGTCCAGTTGGAGCAGTTATTGATTAATCTGATTCGCAACGCGGTCGACGCGTCGCTGGAAACGAACGGCGCCGTGGAAGTTGGTTGGGCTAGGGATAATGGGCAGGTGGAAGTAACAGTCAAAGACGGGGGACTGGGCCTGGCTAATACTGCAAACCTTTTTGTGCCTTTCTTCACTACCAAGGCAACCGGCTCGGGAATCGGACTCGTGCTCTCGCGTCAGATTGCTGAAGCACATGGCGGAACGCTCACTCTGGAAAATCGCAAAGCGATGGGCGGCTGCGAAGCGCGGTTGAGGTTACCGCTTTAGAAACAGATACTTTTTAGTAATTTGAGCCACACCTACCAAGCAGCGTACTTAGACTCTTCGCCGGCAAGGGCAATATCGGATCCTCACGGAGCAGCACCCGGTCGCTTGCATCGAAACAAAAGCGACCGAAATGGTATTGACGGTCCTCTCGATCAATAGATCGCCTCATAACTCGCTGGTTTCAGCTCCCAAATCATGTTCACCGCAAGGTTTACCTCTCGTTGATAAGAACTGCCTAATAAGTCGTTGAGACTTCCCTAAAGACTTTCTCCGGTGGTCATAAATATATTGCTGCAAAAGGCGGAATCGGAACGGAGCGCTAAGAAATCCGAAGTACTCAAAAGCCGTATCAGACTCATTAATCAATTAGTAAT
>DATENS010000055.1:0-4748 GCA_035274925.1 Pyrinomonadaceae bacterium
GTGGCTGTCAGCGCCGTTGGCGCGGTGGGGATGCTCGTCGGCGCAGCGACAGTTATTGTGACTGTAGCGATAGCGCTATCGCGCGCGCCATCATTGACCTTAAATGTGAACGATGTCGTGCCAGACCAACCGTGCTGGCGAGCTGGCCGTCGTTCGCCTTAAAGGTGAAGCTGTCCGGCCCGTTATAATTCGCCGTGGGGGTGTAAGTGCGATTTTACAACGTCCCGTGCGCCGGCGTATTGACGACGGTGTCGCAGGAATGAGAACGCCTTGAATTCCCGCGCAGTTATCGCACAATGAAGACTGTTGGCATGGTCAACATCTCCGAAGTGAGCAAATCTTTTGGCGGGCGAACGCTGTTTTCCGACGCGTCGCTAGTCGTGAATCGGCGCGATCGGATCGGCCTCGTCGGTCCGAACGGCGCGGGGAAGTCCACGCTTTTTTCCATGATTCTGCGGCAGCAGGAGCCGGACAAGGGGCAGATCACGACTGAACGCAATGTGACGGTTGGTTATTTGCCGCAGGAAAACGCGCCGGTGGCGGACGAAACCGTACTGGAGGTTGCGAGCGCTGTTGCGCACGAGGGGGACTTCCATGTGGAGTCGCGCGCGAAGAAAATCCTCGCTGGCCTGAGCTTCCGCCAAACGGACTTCAATCGCCCGGCAAAAGAACTGAGCGGCGGCTGGGTGATGCGGGCGCACATGGCGCGGTTGCTGGTGCAAGAGCCGGATCTATTGATGCTGGACGAGCCGACGAATCACCTGGATTTGGAGTCGCTGTTGTGGTTTCAGGATTATCTGAAGGAATACCCGGGCGCCGTGTTGATTATTTCGCACGATCGCGAATTTCTGAACACGCTTGTCGATAGCATCGTGGAAATTCGTTTCCAGAAGCTGATCCGCTATCGCGGTAACTTCGAGGACTACCTCACGCAGCGCGAAGCCAACGAAGCGAACTTATTGGCGGCCTACAAGAACCAGCAGCGCGAGATCGGCCGCATGATGCGGTTCGTGGAGCGCTTTCGCGCCAAGAACACGAAGGCTGCGCAAGCGCAAAGCAAGCTCAAGCAAATCGAGCGCATGGAAAAGGTGGAGGCGCCCACCAGCAGCGACAAGGAAATCAGTTTCACGTTTCCCCAACCGCAACGCAGCGGACTGAAAGTCATCACACTTTCAAACATTGATCATGCTTACGGCAGCAATATCGTTTATCGCGGGATGGAGTTTGAAGCTGAACGCGGTCAACGGATTGTGCTCGTCGGCCCGAATGGCGCTGGGAAATCGACCTTGCTGAAATTACTCGCGGGCGCGCTACCGGTGCAATCCGGTGAACGGAAACTCGGTCACAACGCAAAGAGCGGTTACTACTCGCAGTATCGCGTCGAAATGCTGGATCCGGGCCGTACCGTCTTCGAGGAAGCGCTCGATACACCGCAGCGGGTTAGCGAGCAGTTTGTTCGAACGGTTCTCGGCAGCTTTCTCTTCCAGGGCGATGACATCTTTAAGAAAGTGCGCGTCCTCAGCGGCGGGGAGAAGAGCCGGCTGGCGCTCGTGAAGCTGTTGCTGGATCCACCGAATCTCTTGCTGATGGATGAACCGACCACGCACCTGGACATGCCAAGCATCGATGCATTGGTTGACGCGCTCGATCAATTTGAAGGCACGCTGATTTTCATCAGCCATGATGTCTATTTCATCCGCGCCCTTGCAGACCGCGTCGTCCATGTGAACGCCGGAAGGCTGACGACTTATCCGGGTGATTATCAATATTACCTCGATAAGACTTCAAAGACGTCCCTCGCTGCGCCAAAATTGTCCGAGCGTGCGGTCGCGAAACCGAAATCGCAAAAGCGGATCGAGGCCGAAGAGCGGCAGGCACTCTCGCGACGGCGTCGAGAACAAGAGAAGGCGGTTTCCGATTTGGAAAAGCAGATTCATGCGTTGGAACGTCGGCAGGTCGAGCTCACCGCCGAATTGGAAAAACCTGAGACTTATGAAAAAACAGGCCAGGTAATGCAACTTAATCGCGAGTTGACGCATGTTACCGATGATCTCCATCGGCTGACTGGAGAATGGGAATCCGCCGCGAGCAAATTAGCGGAACTCGGAACCAACGGCTAAGGGCTCTTCAATTTGCACCTGCTTGTAGCCGCCCCTGGCTTTAAAGTACAGAATGAGGAGCACATAGCCGATGGCCATCAGCAGGGGAAGCAAAGCGGTCCATTTCAAACTCATTCGGCCGCCGTAAATCACAGCGGAGCGCACCGTTTTCTCCGCGTCATTAAGCTGAGGTTCGGGTCTTTCCATCAAGGGCACGGCGCGACTGCCGTCAAGGCCGGTTGTCTTTGGGAAGAATAGAAAACTTTTTGCTTCCGGCGCGGCGTATTGCTGATACAAAGCTGGCGCATCGTTGGAAAGCTTCTTGGAGGAATAATAATCCTGAATGTAACCGATCCCGGGCGTGCCGAGCAGGCCGGCGGAAAAGACTCCGACCGCGCCGATGGAGCCCAGGGTCAGCGCACCACCTTTGGGGAACCGTTCTGAAACGACACCCAGCATTGTCGGCCAGAAAAATGTTTTGCCCATTCCGTAGATTGTAGCCGCGAGGAAAACGGCAATGCCGGCGGTGGAGTTGCCCAGCCAAAACAAACCGATCATCGCCAACACCGAACAGCACAGCAGAAGGCCGAGTGGCGAAATCCTATGCACGATCGGGCCGGCGAAAAAGCGCAGCGCGAACATGATGCTCGAGGTATAGACCAAAAGGAGAATGCCTTTCATGCCGGCGATGTTCGTCATGAGATTCGCGATCCAACTGTCGGTGCCGAGCTCAACGTAACCAACCATCGCGTGCAACAGCAGCAAAGCGATCAGAATGGGATGTGCAAATTCCTTGATCATGGCTGTAAACGGTACGCCCGCGGCTTTTGCTTCGGATTCGGGGAAGCGTTGGCGGAACATCAGGAATCCATAAAGCAACAC
Organism: Pyrinomonadaceae bacterium; assembly: GCA_035274925.1. Lineage (GTDB taxonomy): Bacteria > Acidobacteriota > Blastocatellia > Pyrinomonadales > Pyrinomonadaceae > UBA11740. The sequence goes on from DATENS010000055.1 coordinate 2,982, forward strand.
AGGCAAAAGAAAGATGAGCCATTGAATTTCCCAACGCACGACCACGCGTTCGCCTCGCTCGACCATCAAATAAGACAAGACTCCGCCCAGAATGAGCCCAGCCGGCCACCCGGCATGCACCATGTTAAGATAATGCGTTCGCTGTTTCGGATATAACGTGGCCGTGAGCGGGTTCACGATCGCCTCGCACGTTCCATTCGCCAGTGCAAAGATCGACATGCCGATGTAGAGCACCCAGAACGTCTGGGGTTTGCCGTAGCGCGCGAAGACAAACCCAGCCGCCAGCGTGATCACGGCCGAGAGGACGTGCAAGGCGAACGCCAGCAGCATGAGAGGCCCGTAGCCAATCCGGTCAGCGATTGCGCTTACCACCATGACGGCCAAAGCAAAACCCCATAGACCGCTGCCCGTGATGGCACCGAGTTCACTTTGCGTGAATCCAAATTGGCGTCCCCAATCATCGAGGATGCCGCTGCGGATCGAGAATCCGATACCAGAAGCAACCAGCGTGACAAAGCCGGCGAGAAAGAGTCGCCGATGAGCAGCCCCGCTGACGGCCGGGCCATTCACGTCCTACACGGCCCTTACAGGTTCGCGGACAGGTGGCGTCGTCTCAGCGATATGGACTGGTCTGTAACCGCCAATCGTCTTGAAATAAATCAGCAGGCACAGATAAATCGCGGCCATGGTCAAAGGAATGAAAGAGTCAGCCACAAGCGTTTTCCGATCCCCCTTGATGCCGGCATCAAACGCTGCCCGTTCTTCCGGCGTGAGTTTCTGAAGGGCGGCTTGTGGGTCGGTTACGCCTTGCGTAGCAAGCTCTGCCCGCAGATTTTGCACTTTCTGTTGGACGTCGCCGATCTTCGTGCCGTCGAATCCGGTTGCCGGTTTAAAGAACAGGAATCGGCTCGGCGTCGGCGCCTTGTATTGAGCGAAGACGCCCGGGTTCTCTTTTTCGAGGGTTTCGCCCGCGAATCGATCCTTCGCGTAGCCCAAGCCAGGCGCGCCGATGATGCCGGCTGACAACATGCCAATTCCGCCCATGATTGAGATGGCCACCGCACCTGTGCGTGGAAAGCGGTCTGATGCGACCGCGAGCATCGTGGGCCAGAAGAATGTTTTGCCAACCGCATACACCGCGAGCGCTAGAAACGCTACCGCGAGCGATGTGATTCGGCTGGCGAGGTTCAGTCCCACACACGCCAGGACGGCGCAGGTGAGCAGGATGGCCACTGGCGAAAAGCCAAGGCGCTTCTCAATGAAGTTTGCACAGAAGCGGAGGCTGAACATGATCGCTGAGGTCCAGATGAATAGCCACTTGCCTTGCTCGGAGGTGAACAGATTACCGGTAATGTTCTGAATCCAGCCATCGGTCCCAAGTTCCACTGCGCCTACCAGGAGATGCGCAACAAACAGCACGAACAGCAGAATCGAACCGAGCGAGAAGCGTGTCATGACACCGACAGCGATGAGCAGAACGCCACCAATCACGTAACCGATGTTGCGGGCCGTATCGGCGGCGTTTGCGCTGTTCAGCATCGGCGCAATAATGCCGCTCAAGAAGATCGACAGCAAAACACAGACGATAAGCGCCCCAAGAATGCCGACATCGCGGAACATCTCGCCGAGGCTGAGACCCTTTTGCGAGGCTTCGGATTTTGGAAAATGCTGGCCAAAGAACATGATGCCGTAACCAATCGTCGGCAGCAGGAAGAGCGCGAGTTGTATTTTCCAGTTCCACTGGAGTTTGTCATCCAGCACCCATCC
>DATENS010000056.1:0-10238 GCA_035274925.1 Pyrinomonadaceae bacterium
CAAATCCCCTTGCATGGTTGCGGTGCTGAATCAATATGCGGCGAGACCTCGGGAACGAAACTGTTCACAGACGCGGTCGACGAGTTTGGCTGACGGCGGCTGTACGCTGCCGAGCGTGTAATTAAGCTTGAGCCGGTCCCACTTAAAACGGCCCATCTGATGAAACGGCAGCACGTCGACGCGCTCAACATTCCCCAGGCCTGAAGTGAACTCTGCAATTTGGGCGATGTCCTTCTGGTCATCGGTAAGTCCCGGCACCAGCACATAACGCAACCAGATTTTTTTCTTGAGCGCCGCGAGACGGCGCGCAAACTCGAGGGTCGGTCCAACTTCTTTTCCCGTTAGCTTCAGATGACGTTCCGGGTCCCAGGTTTTTATGTCGAGCAATACGAGATCGATCGTCTCCAGCTCTTTATCGCTCAGGCGATCGCCCAGGTGGCCGTTTGTGTCCAGTGCGGTGTGAACTCCCATTTGTTTCGCGGCGGAAAACAATCTGACGGCAAACCGGTCTTGCATCAGTGGCTCGCCACCGCTCAAAGTGAATCCGCCCGACATAACGCTGAGCCCAAACCGATACTTCTTCAGTCCGGCGACTGCTCGTTCGAGTGGCACTGGAATTCCATTCATCATGTTCCACGTGTCCGGGTTGTGACAGTACAGGCAGCGGAACTGACAGCCGGCCGTCCACGCCACGACTCTCACACCGGGTCCATCAACAGTCGAGCCCGTGGTGAATGAATGTATGAAGCCCATGTCGCCCGTTCGCAGCGCCGTCTTAACCGCGGATTCAGAAACGCCGTCAGCCAGGTTGACGCGTAGCTCAAACGGACTCGCGGCTTCGAGGGAGACTTGCTCTGCCAGTTGCACTTCACTCATTCGGCCTCAGGCTCCGTGGAACGTCCGATTAATCACATCCGACTGCTGTTCGCGCGTCAGCCTCACAAAATTCACCGCATAACCCGACACGCGAATTGTCAGGCTCGGATATTTCTCCGGATGATCCATCGCGTCGACCAGGGTCTCCCGGTTAAGCACGTTGATATTCATGTGGTAACCGGTCCCACCAAAGAACGCATCGAGCATGTTGCGCAGATTGTTGGTTCGGTCTTTTGGGATTCGGCCGAGTCCTTCCGGCACCAGGGTCGTGGTAAGCGAGATTCCGTCCGCCGCATCGCGATAGGGAATCTTGGCAACCGAAGAAGCCGAGGCGTGGATTCCGTGGCTGTCGCGACCGTGCATCGGATTCGCGCCCGGAGCAAACGGCTCTCCCTTACGACGACCGTCAGGAGTGTTGCCCGTGTTCTTGCCGTAGACGACGTTCGAAGTGATGGTCAGGACCGACTGCGTGTGCACGGCGTTGCGATAGGTGGGGTGTTTCCTCAACTTATTCATGAACCTGGTGACCAGCCATGATGCCAACTGATCGACGCGGTTATCGTTGTTGCCAAACAGCGGGAACGACCCTTCGGTTTCGTAGTCCGTGACCAGGCCGGTTTCATCACGCACGACGCGCACTTTCGCGTAACGCATCGCTGAGAGGCTGTCCGCAACTACTGACAACCCGGCCACACCAAAGGCCATCGTTCGCAGTGGCGCGTAGTCATGCAGCGCCATCTCCAATCGCTCGTAGGCATACTTGTCGTGCATGTAATGGATCACGTTCATCGCGTTCACGTAAACGCCGGCGAGCCAGTCCATCATTTTTTCGAACTTGCTTGTCACATCATCAAAATCCAGGTAATCGCCTTTGACGGCTGCGTATGCGGGACCGATATGTTCGCCGCTGATTTCGTCTCGGCCGCCGTTGATTGCATATAACAAGCATTTCGCGAGATTTGCGCGGGCGCCAAAGAACTGCATCTGTTTGCCCATGAGCATCGGCGAGACGCAGCACGCAATGGCGCCGTCGTCGCCCCATGCCTGACGCATGATCTGATCGCTTTCAAACTGAATCGAGCTGGTTTCGATCGCGACCTTTGACGCGAAATTGCGGAACCCGTCAGGCAGGCGAGGCGAGTACCAAATCGTCAGGTTTGGCTCCGGCGCCGGCCCCAGGTTGTAGAGAGTTTGCAGGAAGCGGAAACTGCTTTTGGTGACCAGCGGCCGGCCATCATCACCCATACCGGCGATCGATTCAGTCACCCATGTCGGATCGCCGGCAAAGAGATCGTCGTATTCCGGCGTGCGAAGAAAACGAACAATTCGCAGCTTGATTACAAAGTCGTCGACGATCTCCTGTGCCTGCTCTTCCGTTATCAATCCCGCCTTCAGGTCGCGCTGGAAATAAATATCCAGGAAAGTCGATGTCCGGCCGAGTGACATGGCGGCGCCGTTTTGCTCTTTCACCGCCGCCAGATAGGCAAAGTAAAGCCACTGAACCGCCTCGCGCGCCGTGGTCGCGGGCGTCGCGATGTCGTATCCGTAACTGCTCGCCATTTGCTGCAGCTCTTTCAGCGCCCGGATCTGTTCACTCAGCTCTTCACGATCGCGAATGATCTCGTCCGTGGATGGCGCAGAATCCAGGCTGCGCTTCTCTTGTTGTTTAACTTCAATCAGCCGCGCTACGCCGTAGAGCGGCACGCGCCGGTAATCGCCGATGATGCGACCGCGACCGTACGCGTCGGGCAGTCCAGTCAGAATATGCGAGCTACGACAACGCCGGATGTCGGCGGTGTAGGCGTCGAAGACCGCGTCGTTATGCGTCTTGCGATATTTCGTAAAGGCCTCGACCACATTCGGATCAGGTTCATAGCCATAGGTCTTCAGGGCATTCAGGACCAAGCGAAAGCCGCCATTCGGCATGATGGCTCGCTTCAAAGGCGCCTCTGTTTGCAGGCCGACTATTACTTCGTTTGCCTGATCGATGTAACCGGGAGCGTGGGCCGTAATTGAAGTCGGGATCTGCGAAACATCGAGGACGCCCTTTTTTCGTTCTTCTTTGAACAGCTCGTTCAGCTGGGCCCAAATCTTTTTCGTTCGTTCCGTGGCTGGGGCCAGGAACGCGTCCGTTTCCTCGTACGGCTCATAGTTCTGTTGAATGAAGTCACGCACATTGATTTCGCTTTGCCACAGACCTACGTTGAAACCTTTCCACGCCTGGTCAACTTGATCGGTGGCGACCTCTTTCGCCGGAGTAGCCATAAACAAAATTCTCCTTGTTCTCTGTTAAGCGGCGGCTCTCGCGAGTCCCAGAAGCGCACCCGTATGCCGCGCAATCATCAGCTCTTCATTTGTGGGAATCACCCAAACAGACAATTTGCTGGCGCGGGTCGAGATTCGCGTGGCCTTCTGCGAATTTGCTTCTTCGTCGATCTCAACGCCCAGCCACGCGGACGCTTCACCGATGCGCCGGCGGATTTCGGGCGAGTTCTCGCCAATGCCGGCGGTAAACACGATTGCGTCCACGCCCTCGAGGACTGCGGCGAGCGCGCCAATCTCTTTCGCGATGCGATAGACAAAGTAATCAATTGCCAGGCGCGCTTCCGGCTCGCTCCGACCAAGCAAGTCGCGCATGTCATTGCTGATTCCTGATATGCCAACCAGTCCTGATTTCTTGTACAGCAGCGTTTCGACTTCTTTTGGGGACAGCTTCAGGCTTTGGAAGAGATGCAATACGACTCCCGGATCCAGCGAACCTGGCCGCGTGCCCATGCACAATCCATCCAGCGCCGTGAACCCGAGCGTGCTATCGACACTCCTGCCGGCTTTCAACGCACACAAACTGGCGCCGCTGCCAAGATGCGCGACGATTACTCGGCCATCGGCAATCTCTGGAGCAACTTGCGGCAGCACCGACGAGATGTATTCGTACGACAACCCATGAAAGCCGTAGCGCTGCAAACCATCTTTTCGCAGGTGCGCCGGAAGTGGGATCAGGTCGGCGACTTCGGAATGGCCGCGATGAAAGCTCGTATCGAAACAAGCAACCTGCGGCACCGTCGGCATCCGTTCAGCCACGGCTTCGATGGCTGCCAGGTTGTGGGGTTGGTGCAAAGGCGCGAGTGGTACTAACTCGTGTAAAGCCGCCAACACTTCGTCGGTCACAACTGCGGGCGCAGTAAACCTCGCGCCGCCATGAACGACGCGGTGACCCACGCCGAGTACCGGTGATCCGCCATATTGTGATCTTAACCAAACGGCGAGCGCAGCGATTGCTTCGCTCCCGTTGGAAACGGATCCGCCTAAGTCCTGATGGGCGGACTTCAGCAGATCGTCGTACTTCACAGAAAGCCGCGGCGAGCTGCCAATGCCTTCGACTTGGCCGCGCGCTTCAAGCCGCCAACTCTCACTCGCAGGTCGCTCATAGACACAGAACTTCACGCTCGATGAGCCGGCATTAAGAATCAGGGCGTAGTCCACGGTTTGCTCCTAAGGGTTTGGCGTCGTGCGTGGGCGACAAGCTTGGCGACTGCGCAACTCGCAATGCGAGAGCGGACACTGTCGGCACGGCTGGTAAGAATCACCGGCACGCGAGCGCCGAGGACCAACCCCGCGCTGTCGGCATTAGCGAGGAAGGTCAACTGCTTGGCGAGAATGTTTCCGGCTTCAAGATCGGGTGCGAGCAGGATGTCCGGATCTCCGGCAACTGATGATTTGATTCCCTTGGTCTTGGCCGCCAGGCTGCTGATGGCGTTATCAAATGCGAGCGGCCCATCAAGAATCGCGCCCTTGATCTGGCCCCGTTCAGCCATTTTGCAAAGAGCCGCCGCGTCTAGTGTGGCCGGCATCTTTGAGTTCACCGTTTCGACCGCCGTAACAATCGCGACCTTCGGCGTGTCGAGGCCCAGCGATCTCGCCAGGTCGATTGCGTTCTGGCAAATGTCGACCTTGTCTTCGAGCGCCGGCGCGATGTTGATGGCGCCGTCAGTGACAATCAAAACCTTGTGATAGGTCGGCACGTCCATCACAAATGCGTGACTGATGCGCCGGCCGGTGCGCAGTCCGCCTTCGCGCGAGACAACTGCCGCCATCAGCTCGTCAGTGTGGAGGCTCCCCTTCATCAGGATTTCAGCCTTGCCTTCGCGAATAAGTTCAACGGCCTTGCGCGCAGCGGCGATGCTGTTTGGCGCATCGATGATTTGTACATTGGCGATGTCGATGTTCGGGGCGGCGGCTACTTTTCTGATCTCCGATTCCGGTCCGACCAACAAAGGCACAATCAGTTGCGCCTGGCCGGCTTCGACTGCGCCCGCCAAAGCCGATTCTTCACACGGATAGGCAACGGCCGTCGGCACCGGCGCGAGACCCTTGCAACGTTCCAAAGGTCGCTCGTACTTTCCGGTTCCTACTGCTGAACTCATTTTGTTTTCTCCAATTAACCGTGTGAGGGTTTCCGCGCAGCCGGTCCTGTTTCCCTCAACAGGAAAGTCAGCAAGACGGCGAGCACGACTCCGAAAAGAAGTGCGACGAACGTTCTCTGGTAATCACGCAAGTCCATCTGCTCGGCTCCGCCTGACACCTTCACGAGGATCCAGCCGAACACCGGACCAAGCAGCGCGCTGAAAGTGAAATTGAGAAAATTGACGACGCCCGTGGCGGTGCCACCGTACTGTGGCGGATTTGCCTCTTTAATAATTGTGTAGGGAAGCATCGCCGCGCCCGAGACGATCCCGGCAAAAAGTCCGATAACGTAGGGAGGGAAAACGCCCGGCTTGCCGTAAAGGATCCACGCGAGGCACGCGAACAAGAGAACGCCGGCGACGATGATCACGGGTTTGCGCCGCCCAATGCGATCCGAAAGAAGCCCGAGCAGCGGACACCCGATGATCCAACCCAGCGGGATTGTCGCCGAACGCATGACCGCGGCGCCGTACTCGATCCCGCGCGCCTCCTGGAGGTAACGAACTCCCCAAATCATGTCGAAGATTGTTGTCGGAATGAACATCAATCCCGCGATCAGCCCACACAGAATCGATTGAGGATTTCTAAACACAACGCCGAAACCGCGCGCGATCGTCTTCCAACCTTCGGCCCGTTGATCCGATTGCTGTTCACCCGGTATCAGCAAGAAAAGGGCAGCGCTGACAATCAGGCCAAGAACGCCCATCGCAATCCAGAAATGGTTCCAGGCCATCCCGCTGCCAATCATTGGCCCAACGACGAATTGCCCCGCTGATCCGCCCGCCATGCCAAACATCTGTGTGGCGCCTACCAGAGTTGCCGCCCGCGACGGTGAAAAGTTTTTAGTGGCGACATAAATTGCGCCGACCAGGGCAAACACGCCGCCTGCGCCTTGAAGAAATCTTCCCGTACTCGCGAGTCCCTGATTACCCGTGGCGAAGAGCAACGCGCCTATTCCCACGACGGCCGCTGCGCCCGGCAAGAGCCGCCGTGGACCAAAGCGATCCATCGCAGCTCCGGCCACCAGGCTGAAGGGTGAATAACCGTAATAGAAGAGACCGACGAGTGAGGCGACCCCCAATGGAGTAAGGCTAAAAGCATTGCTCAGCTCGGGAACCATCACGGACGGAGCTGAACGCAGCGCGTACTGATAGAAGTAATAGACGGCGGTAAGGACCCAGGCAACAACAACCAGTCTGACACTTCGGTGCACGGTCACCTGAGAATGGAGATGTGTCGTTGCCTGGGCCATCTCAAAGTCCGACTCGCTCCTATGCCAGCTCGACCAACGACGTTAATTCTTGTAATAGGAGACGCGTAGGCGGTTTTGCCTCAGAGCATAGTAACGACGCGCGGAAAGTCTAATCACTGTCAAAAGTTACAGGCGTCACCAACTGGGCGGAATGTTCGTCTGGCGCGGGCGGCGGTCAATCTGTCGAGCTGGTATGGACTCACTTCGGGACGAGCACTGCGCCTATCACTGGCGGGATCGTGGCGTCTCTGACATTCAGTCACCGGCTGAAATTGGCACTAGCTACCAACTCATCATCGAAATGCGTTGAATTCCCTTTGACGCTGACCATGATTCCAAGACCTTCTTTTCCGTCCGCTGTCCCGTAACCATGGGCCCTCATGCAACAATCGACGCTGTAGCCCGCAATGATAGTCATTTCAACAATTAGTGTTGACAGTTCATTGGCGCCGGTGTAGTTTACGGGCGAATTTTCATTCGATGGCTGAATCCCACGAGCCTCTGCTTCCTTGCAAACTCGCCTTTCAGCTTAAGAAGCGTCGCCGAACAATTTGTTAAATCCGTCCGACGGTTCTCCGGTTCATGAACAGCCGGCGATGGGCGTCGCTTCACTTGTTCCTTTCCCAAACGGAGGCTAATCATGGCAACCAAAAAGTCTGCAAAGAAACCTGCCACCAAGAGTGCAAAGAAGAGGACCCCCCAGGGTCCGAAACCGCTCTGCGCTATTTTGCCGAGGCCGAAGCCGCAACTGGCGCCATCGGTCGAAGCCAACGTGCGCCGCGCCGCAGCGATATTGTCTTCACGCACGAAGTGGGCGAACAGAACCGTGCTGCACTATTGCTTCTTTACCGGCAACTCGCACTACTCCGTGCCGAAGGTGCAGGCTGATGCAGTGCGGCAGGCATTCGCCGCCTGGAAGGCTATTCCCATCGGCCTCGAATTTGTCGAAGTTAACCAACTAAGCGAGGCGGAGGTCCGCATCGGATACTCGCTCGCCGACGGGAGCTCTGCATCAGCAGTAGGCAGAGATGTGCTCAACGTGCCGCTTGATGAGCCGACGACCGTTTATGGCTGGAACCTCACCACGCAGTACGGCCGCGGCACTGCTCTCCATGAAATAGGACACGTTCTGGGAATGGAGCACGAGCACCAGAACCCATTTGCCGGGATCAAATGGCACGAAGAGGCTGTGTACGATTCGCTCGCGAAACCACCAAACGAATGGTCAAGAGAAGAGACGTTTCACAACATTTTGGAAAAGCTCAGTACCCAGCAGGTCCAGGGTTCTACGTGGGACCCGGACTCGATTATGGAGTACGAGTTCGAGCCGGGATTGATCGATGAACCCGAACAATACGATCAAAACGGACTGTTCCCTCCGGCAACATTGTCGAACGGCGACAAAACCTGGGTGCAGAAGTGGTATCCGGCGTCGGTTACGCCGCCGGCCGGACTGCAACCCCTTCAAGCAGTCGCCGTAACACTCGATGCCGGCCAACAGGTGGACTATGTGTTCCAGCCGACTTCAACGCGCCGGTTCACAATTGCCACGAAGGGTGCCTCAGATACTCTTCTTGCGTTGTTCGAAGAGATCAACGGCACACCGCGATATCTGGCCGCGGACGACGACAGCGGCGAAAATCGAAACGCCAGTATCACTTACAAAATGTTCGCCGGCCGGAAATATCATGTGAGGCTTCGCCTCTACTATCCCGGACAGACAGGCATAACTCAGCTGATCGTCACTTAGACCCGGCTCATCATCAGTGCAGAGTGAGCCCCCATCGATTCTGTCCATGACATGTTAGGGGCCCGGCAGGTGGGGGTAGTGTGTTTGTTGAAAAATCGGAGTATACTTCGCTAGCTTAAGTAACAGTTGCGAGTTCAGAGCCGGGCCGTCCACCCCAGGGAAATGGGACAGGCTGGACTCGATGGTAAAGGAGCAAGTCGATGAGCATTTTATTGCTGCTTCCGATCCTCTTAATCCCCATCAGTCCGCCCCAGGATCCAGTTGTCGACGAGAAGCCGCCTGTCGAAGTCGTCAGTTTCAAATGGTTCAAAGATCGCCGGGTGTTTGACGATCAGGAACTTGAGTTCCTTGGAGTGCAAGCGCAGATCGATCCAACCACACGAAGGAGACAGTGGGAGCGCAACCGGCGCCTGGGACCTGATCCCGCTGGAGCGCGTGATGCTAATTCCGGCACGATTGAACAGCGCAGTAAAGCACTTGAGGTGCTGGCAATGGAGGCGCGGGAATCAACACCGCCTCCGATTCAGGGTTTCACCTACCAGGCGAAGATTCAGAATAACGCCAACAAGGCCATCCGCACCGTTTTTTGGGAATTTCAGTTTACTGAAAAGGCCAATCCAGAGAACGTTTCGCATCGTCAATTTGTTTGCCGGGCCAAGATGAAGCCAGAGAAACGCGGCAGCATGGCCATTTTCACGCCGGCTTCTCCGAGCAACGTGATCAGCCTGGGAACACTGAAGAAGAGCTTGAGCGAAGCTTTTCACGAAACGGTAATCATCAACCGTGTGGAGTACGAAGACGGTTCTGCCTGGCAGCGTAAGGGATGGGAATTTGATGAGGTGAAACAGAGCCTGAGACTGGACTCACGTAAATCAGAAACTTGCCAGGGCCTGTAGGTCTCGCGTCAGAAATCAATCCATTCACCGGAGTTCCCGGCCGCGGCTTTGTGATAAATGTGTGCCGCGGCTGCGAGGTCTTCGATGGCCAGTCCAAGCGACTTGAAGACAGTAATCTCTTCACGCGTACTTCGTCCGCGGTGATTTCCAGCCACCAGTTCAGCTAAATCCGCCCGAATGTGATCCGGGGAAATCGACCCTTCCGCAACCGCTAAAATAAAATCGCCGGCTTCGTTGATTGCCGACTCTCGCCGATCGACAAACAGGCTGGCCGCGGCCATCGTGGCGCCGTCGATTTCGCGCGCCTTAGGCGAGTAGGTGCCGACGGCGTTGATGTGCGCTCCCGGAGAGACCCATTCACGTCTCACCACCGGTTCGCGCGCAATGGTGACGGTCACGATCAAATCAGCGCCCGACACTGCCTGTTCCGCAGTGGGCAGGGCTTCGATAGGGAAGTCGTAAGAGTCTTGAACCTCATCAACAAACCGCTTCGCCTTTTCAAGATGCAGACTGGCGATACGGGCCCGTCGAATAGATCTCGCACAAGCCATCGCTTCAACGTGTGGCCTGGCCTGCACTCCGCTGCCGATGATCGCGAGATCGCCGGCATCAGGATTCGCGAGTATGCGGGTGGCGAGCCCACTAACCGCCGCGGTGCGAATGGCAGTGATTGCCGACGCGTTGACCACTGCCATCAGTTCTCCCGTCACGCCATGAAACAGCAGGACACCGCCCTGATGCGCATCTTTCCCGATCGCCGCATTCCCCGGGAAAACACAAATTGCCTTTAGTCCAAACAGCGGATCAGGCCCGCGGTAAAAGGCCGGCATCAATGCCATCACGCCTTTCGCTTCCGCGGGTTTGATAATTGTCCGCAGCGGCTGATGAAAATTCCCGCGCGCCAAATCGGCGAACGCCTCGGCCATTACCGAAATGCATTCGCTCATCGGAAGAAGCGCTGCGACTTCGTTGTGATTCAGAACCAGGACTTTCATTGACG
>DATENS010000057.1:0-5691 GCA_035274925.1 Pyrinomonadaceae bacterium
GTAGGTGTCTTCGCCGCCGCGCACCATGCGCATCAACTCAGTCCGGGAAGTTTGCGGGGCGCCGCTGGAATAGAGGTATTCCTGAAAAGAGCGCTCGGTGACCGGCTCGTGCCGTTGATTGCTGCGAAATCTTCTGCGAGCCATTTGTGTATTGGCGGGGTCCGCTTGCCCGCCCGGATGCGCAACGTGGCGTCTCGCATCGCTGGAATTTCAACTTATCGCTTTCCGCGTTTTCGTTGACAGTGTAGCATAGCGCTCCAAGTAACAAAGTTCTAATGTTCCATCGCAATCACATCACCAGGGCTTACATCGGGCTCGGTTCAAACATGGGGGACCGCGCGGGAAATTTGGTCCTCGCAGTGCGCGGCATGATGGAAGCGTCGCTGTGTGTGACGCGCTTGTCATCAGTTTATGAGACGGAGGCGATCAGCGAAGTTGAGCAACCGATGTTTCTCAACATGGTGGCGGAAATCGGTAATCCGCTGCCGCCGCCGAAACAGATGATGGCGCGACTGTTGCGCATCGAGTTCGCCCTGGGCCGCATCCGCGACATTAAAGATGGGCCGAGGACGATTGATCTCGATTTGCTGATGTATGGAAATCTAAAGAGCGATACGGAATTTCTGAAACTGCCTCATCCCTGCCTGCACCTGCGAAAATTTGTGCTCACGCCGTTGGTGGAGATCGCTCCGCGGCTCATGCATCCGACGTTGAAACTCAGTGCAGCGGAATTGTTGGATAATGTGCAAGACAAGTCCAAAGTGAAACGGTGGGTTCCTGGGTAGAAAGCGTATCAGGCGGCAAGTTCAACCAGCCATCGCAGATGGCGACATGTCAGTAGCCCCGGGCGTAAGCCCGGGGTAAAAGGTCTCTTAATAAAATAGTGAGCCCGCGAAGCGGGCGACAGAAAATGAAACCTCTGTCGCCCGCTTCGCGGGCTCGGAATCTTCTGGGGCCAGGGATCCCCGGGCTCACGCCCGGGGCTACTAATATGCCGCCTGCTTTGCAGGCTGGTTGAATGGACTAGCCTTGCTGTGTGAAACCAACTTAGAAGCTATTTGATTCGATTCGGGAAAAGCGCGGGTCGCCGCACTCCAAGATCAGATCAGGATTTCATCGAGCGCTTCGATGACTGGACTGGAAAATATCGATCCGGGCCAGCGCTGGGTTGGGAAATTAAGACTGAGGGGCGTGCCATTGCGGACGCTTTCGGCGAGGCGCTTGGCATCGGGGAGGACGCCGATTGCACGCAGGGCCTGCGGATCGCTCTCAAGCAAAACGCGTTGGCCTTCGTCGGCGCCAAACGCAGCGGTGACAATCTCAGCGCGCAAACGAAGCTTCACGAATTCCAGCTCCGCGTCCACCTGCGCGTCCTGCAAATGGCGCGACTGATCTTTGCGCACATAATTTCGAAACGCTTCCATCACACGATCGTTAATCGCAAAATCCGAAAGCTTCGGCGTTCGCTCGTAAGCGACTTTGTCAGTCCGGTACGACTCAAGGCCGGGAATTGATCCAGCCGCCAGTTGGCGCGTGAAATAAAAAGCAGCTTCGATAATGCGCGCGCGCACCGGCGTGGCGGTCAGCGGTCGTGCTTCGATGTCCGGCGTAATGCCTCCGCCGCCATAAAACACACGGCCGGCCGCGGTGCGAAACGCAGGCGCATTCGGTGATCGTGGCACGTTCGATTCAGTCGGCGACGGCTGGCCCGGCTGAATCGCCTGTTGAGTTTCGGTCTGGTCGTGCCGCACGTAATAGTCGTAGAGCGAGCCGCTGGAATAATCGCGTTGCAGCGAGCGGCCATACGGCGTGTAGTAGCGAGCCGTAGTCAGAGTCAGTCCGGTGTTGAATGGCAGTTGAAATACGTGCTGCACCAGCCCCTTGCCGAAACTGGTTTCGCCGACAATCAAACCGCGGCCATGATCCTGGATGGCACCGGCCACAATCTCAGATGCCGAAGCCGAGTTGCGATTGATCATCACCACCAAAGGCACGTCTTCAGGTTCGCTGCCACTTGATTTGTAGAGAGCCGCCCGCGTGTACTCGCTGCGGCCTTTCACTGAAACCACAACCTTGTCGCGCGGCAGAAACTCGCTGGAAACGTCAATGGCTTGATCCAAAAGCCCGCCCGGATTATTCCGCAAATCCAGGACGAGCTGGCGCATACCTTCCTTCTTGAGGGCGCTGATTGCTTCGCGCAGCTCGTCGTCCGTAGTGTGCTGAAAACCACCCACCAACCCGATATAGCCGGTCACCGGGGTAATCATGAAAGCATTACGGATCGAAGGGAGGGGAACTGCGTCGCGAACAATCTTAAAGTTGATCGCTGATTCGTTACCCACTCGCTCGACTTTAATCTCGACTTCGCGGCCGCGTTCGCCGCGCACGTTTCTCGAAACTTCGTCGCTGGACCATTCGCGGGCGTCCTTGCCATCCACGGCCACGATGCGGTCTCCATAGCGCAAACCGGCGCGCGAGGCAGGTGTGTTTTGCACCACTGACTGAATATAAACACCGTCGTCGTGGCGCAGGATCTGGACGCCGATTCCGTAAAAACTCGACGCCTGATCTTCTTTAAGTTTTTTGAATTCCGCTGAAGAGAAATAGACCGAATGCGGATCGAGGGTGAAAAGCATTCCCTGAATGGCGGCCTGCGTCGCCTTTTCGTAATCGATGTCGCCTACGTAGTGCTGCTCGACCGTCTCGATCGCTTCGCTGTAGTCGCTTTCAATCTTGTCTGCCTCGTATTTGTCTTCCGCCGAGGTATTTTTCGACGCGCTCAGGCCGGCATTGGCCGACGCTCGCTGACGCCGCGTGCGCGTGTACAAGCCTCCGGCCACCGTTGCGGCAACGAGCAAGAGGATGGCGGCGATGGTAAAGACGCGTGACATGGCTGCTAATACGTGACCGAGAAAATATAGCACAGCGTGTGCGGAAAGTGGCACGGGCGTCCCGCCCGTGGAAGAATCACGCGCAAGATGCGCAAGCCACCACTAAATGCTCGCTTGTGTCGCGCTCGGTCTTCACCGAGAATGCTTTGTCGATGCCGCCACAGCTAACAATAGTTGTCCCAGCCTTTAACGAAGGTGAGCGCCTGGGGGCGACACTTCCGAAGATCCTCGCGCATCTGAATAGTTCCGGCACAGAATCGGAACTAATCGTCGTCGATGACGGTTCCGCCGACGACACCGCGGCCGTGACAGAGCGTACGCTGGCGGAATCAGGCAACGTCCAAACTCGCCTGCTGCGATATGAGAAAAACCGGGGCAAGGGTTACGCGGTGCGGTTGGGATTGCTGGCCGCTTCTGCAGACATTGCCTTGTTTTCCGATGCGGACCTGTCGACGCCGGTAACCGAAGTCGGCAAGCTGGTTGATCCGATTCGCAGTGGTGAGTGCGATCTCACTTTCGGATCTCGCGCGCTCGATCGCAAGTTGATTGGTGTGCATCAGCCCTGGCGCCGCGAACAAGGCGGGCGAATTTTCAATCTGATCGTGCGCGCGGCTACCGGCTTGCCCTTTTGGGACACGCAATGCGGCTTCAAGGCATTTCGCCTGAGTGTCTGCCGTCCTTTAATCGAGGCGGCGCGTATTGATCGGTTCGGCTTTGATGTCGAGCTTATTTACCTGGCTCATCTTGCCGAACTGCGTTTGCGGGAAGTTCCGGTGCGCTGGGACCACGACCCGGCGAGTAAAGTCTCCGTTTTGCGTGACAGCGTGCGCATGTTTGATGAAGTGCGTCGCATTCGAAGTGAGGCCGCGCGCGGAACCTACGCTGAAGCGATCGCTGCCGCTCGCGCCGCGGCCAGAGCCGAGGCAGCCTCGGCAGTCTCAGTTTCTTAGCGAGATTTGTTATCTTAGGACGACGATGACCGCACGACTCAACGTAAACATTGATCACGTCGCCACGGTGCGACAAGCGCGGCGAGCGCCAGAGCCGAGCCTGGTGGCGGCCGCCATGATCTGCGAACAAGCAGGCGCCGACGGCATCACGATTCACTTGCGCGGCGATCGGCGTCACATTCAGGACGCTGACGTCACTCTGCTGAAACAGGCGGTGACTACTTATTTGAACGTCGAGATGGCGGCCACCGAAGAAATGATGAAGATTGCCATCGACACGCGGCCTGACGCCGTATCGCTCGTGCCTGAGACTGCCGGGGAGATCACCACTGAAGGCGGTTTGAACGTTCGCACAAACATTGCCATCGTTCGTGCTGCAGTCAATAAGTTACGTGATTCCGGCATTATGGCCAGTCTCTTTATCGATCCGGATCCGGAGCAGATCGAGGCCGCGCGTGAAGTGAATGCCCAGCAGGTTGAGCTGTGTACCGCGGCCTATGCCGAGGCCACACTGGGCGCGTCAGCAATCCACGGCGAAGGCGCCGTGCGCGCAAATCATGAGCTGCGGCGACTGAGAGAGGGCGCGGCGTTGGCGGCGCAACTCGGGCTGCACGTGGCCGCCGGTCATGGCTTAACCGTGCGCAACGTAGGCGCAGTCGCACGCATCAGCGAAGTTGAAGAATTCAACATCGGCCACAGCATCGTCTCGCAGGCTGTCTTTATTGGATTAGAAAACTCAGTGCGCGCGATGAAGGCGGCAATTAGCGGGAACTAGAGGCCAGCTGCAAGCGCACCATTGAGCGCTCGAGCTTGGCGCGGGCCTTCTCGAAATCTTCTTCGGTCCCACTCCATGAACTCAATTGCTTTTCTGTGTGCTCGCGTGACAGGCGTGCGCGGGCCGCATCGATCTCATCGGGACGCTCAGCGATTTCCGCCAGGACTGAGACACGTTCATCGCTGACTTCCACAAAGCCGCCGGAAACATGAAGCTGAAAAGTTGTGCCGTCCATGGCGTACGAAAGAACTCCCGTTTTCAGCTCCGAGATCACCGCAGCGTGGCCGGGCAATATCTGCATCTCGCCATTGCGTCCGGGGACGGTGACGGAATTCACCGATTCCGAAAGCAATAGCCGTTCGGGAGTTACGACTTCGAGTTGAAGCTGGTCAGCCATCAATCTATTCCATCGCCTTGCCGGCTTCGACTGCCTCTTCGATGGTGCCGACCATGTAGAAGGCCTGCTCCGGAAGATCGTCATGCTTGCCGTCGATGATCTCTTTAAAGCCCTTGATTGTGTCTTCGAGCTTCACGTACTTGCCTTCGCGTCCGGTGAACTGCGAAGCGACGTGGAACGGCTGCGAGAAGAACTTCTGAATCTTGCGCGCGCGTGACACCACCAACTTGTCTTCGTCAGACAACTCGTCGAGACCGAGAATCGCGATGATGTCCTGGAGATCTTTGTAGCGCTGCAAAATCTGCTTGACTGCCATCGTCGTGTTGTAGTGGTCCTCGCCGACGATGCGCGGGTCGAGAATACGCGACGACGATGCCAGCGGATCGACCGCCGGATAGATTCCTAACTCTACGATTTGACGCGACAAAGCGGTGACCGCATCAAGGTGCGCAAACGTAGTTGCCGGCGCCGGATCCGTGTAGTCGTCAGCCGGAACGTACACCGCCTGAATCGAAGTGATCGAACCGGTTTTGGTCGAAGTAATGCGCTCCTGCATCTCGCCCATTTCCGTCGCGAGGTTTGGCTGGTATCCCACTGCCGAAGGCATGCGTCCCAACAGGGCGGACACTTCGGAACCGGCCTGTGTGAATCTGAAAATGTTGTCGATGAAGAGCAGAA
>DATENS010000058.1:0-5033 GCA_035274925.1 Pyrinomonadaceae bacterium
TATTGCGGCGTCTGCACCGCGACCTGGTAGTTCACGCCGTTCTGAAAATTGAGCCAATAATTCGGAGCGGTCTGGCCGCTGGAGCTCAATGAAATCAACATGCTGCGCGCGACGTCGTTTTGAGTCAGTCCAACTTGTTGGGCGCGAGTCCGGTCCACATTCACGCGCAAGTCCGGGCCATTGACGCGTTGATGGACGTGCACATCGACCGCTCCCGGAATCTGAGCGACTTGCGCTTTGATCTGGTTGGCAATGTCGTAGCCCTTCGGGTCGCGCCCGGTCACTTGGATGTCGATCGGCGCCGGAATCCCGAAGTTCAGGATCTGGCTAACGATGTCGGGGGCGGAAAAGGCGAATTCCATGTCCGGAAAATCGCGGTGCAGTTTCTCGCGCAGGATCCGCACGTACTGCGCGACCGGCTTGTGCTTCGGAGTGAGCGCGACAAGGATCTCGCCGTCGGCCGAGCTGATAGTCGCGTTGTCGCTGAAGGCCAGATTAATTCCGCTCGCGGGCAGTCCAATGTTATCAAGCACCGTCTGTATTTCCTCCGGCGGAATGACTTTCCGAATGTCGCTGCCAACTTGGAAAAACCGTTCCTTCGTCGATTCCAGCCGCGTCCCAGCCGGTGCGCGGACGTGCAACCGGAATTGGCCGGCGTCCACTGAGGGGAAAAAGTCGCGTCCAAGAAAAGGAACCAGGCAAAGTGAAATCAACCCAGTGACTGCCATGGCCGCGAAGACCACGCGGCGATGTTCGAGGCACCAACGCAACGCTTCGACATAACGAGCACGAAGTTTCTCAAAACCGTGATTGAACTTGTCATGAATGTTTTTGAAGAATTTAACGACCATCGCGAAGATTCCCTCTGGGGAGCGGTCGCTGCGGCGGACCTCTTTGTCAGTCACAGAACGAGAATCCGGTGAGGCGCCGGATTCGACAGGCGAGGTCCGAGCCGGACTGGCGTTGCGTGCACTCCCCGAACCTTCAAATCCGTGAGCCAGACTGGTGTCGACTTCATCAAGATGATCCCTCAGAAGAAATCGCACCATTGTTGGTACGACTGTGCGTGAGAGAAGATAAGAAGCGAGCATGGCGAAGATGACGGCCATGGCTAACGGTTGAAAAAGAAATCTGGCCGTGCCGCTCAGGAAAAAAATCGGCACAAACACGATGCAAATGCTGAGCGTGGAGACAAACGCCGGGATCGCAATTTGCGACGCGCCGTCCAGGATGGCGCGCACCATTGGCTTTCCCATCGCGAGATTGCGATGGATGTTCTCGATCTCGACCGTGGCGTCATCCACCAGAATTCCGACAGCGAGAGCTAGTCCGCCCAGTGTCATCAGATTCATAGTTTGGCCGAGCGCGCTGAGCGCGATGACCGAACACAAAATTGACAACGGAATCGATGTCGCTACTACGAGCGTCGAGCGCCAGTTTCCGAGAAAGAGCAAAATCATCAGCGCGGTCAGACATGCAGCGATCACGCCTTCCTTCAAAACGCCGTCGATAGCAGCGCGGACAAAGATCGACTGATCGAAGAGTTGCGTAATATCGAGGTCCGGCGGCAACGTCGCCTTAATCTTCGGCAACGCCGTTTTCACGCGGTTGATGATGTCGAGGGTCGAAGCGCTCGCGCTTTTCAAAACGGTAAGCAATGCCGATTTCGTCCGATTTTGCGCGACGATGTTCGTTTGCACGGCGAACCCGTCCCGCACATTCGCGACGTCCCGAATGTAAACGGTCGCATTGTTGACCTGCTTGATCGGAAGATCGTTAAGCGCCTGCAAAAGTTCCGGGCTCGAATTGAGGCGGACGTTGTATTCGCGGTCACCGATTTTTTCCGTGCCGGCGGGCAGGATGACGTTTTGGTTAGTGATCGCGTTGCTCACGTCCAGCGGGGACAGACCTTTCCCGAAGAGTTTCTGAGGATCGATGTCGACCATGACTTGGCGCGACTTGCCGCCGTAGGGGAGGGGAACTTGCGCACCTTGCACCGTGGCCAACTGCGTGCGGATGAAATTCAATCCGAGATCGTAGAGGTCTTGTTCGGAAAGTGTTTTGCTGCTGAGGCCAAGTTGCAGGATCGGAACGTTCGAGGCGCTGTATTGTAGAATGAGCGGCGGGGTCGTGCCGGGCGGCAGGATGCGCAGCAGCGTTTGCGTGATCGAGGTGATCTGGGCGACGCCGGCTTCGACATTGGCGCCTTCGTGAAAGAAAACCTTGATGACGGAGACGCCGCTGTAACTCTGCGACTCGATGTGCTCGATGTCGTTTACGGTTGTGGTCATAGCGCGTTCAGTGACGGTGACGAAACGCTTCTCCATTTCCTCCGGCGCCACGCCCGCAAAACTCCAGATCACGCTCACCACCGGGATGTCGATCTTGGGAAAAATGTCGGTGGCCATGCGCGAGATGGTGACGATGCCCATCAGCACGATGAGAATGGCCGCAACCGTAAAGCTGTAAGGCCGCCTGAGAGCTAGACGAACAATCCACATGACACTTCAAAGTTAAGTCTCCTGCGTAGGCGGCTGCTACCGCGCGGGTGGAGGAATTGCTATTGCCACTGGCGGGGCGATCCGCGCTCCCTCTTTCGAAGTACCGGTTGGTGGACCGGCCAAAATCATCCAGACTGCAAGCGGCGGGACCTGATAAGTGGTCTCGCCTAACCAAAGGCACCCAAGAGCGCGTACTATTTACTGGGGTCGACTTCGTCTTTCGGGCACAGCGTGTTGTTCCTCGAAACAAGACTCCAAATTCTTTAAGTTTACGGGCACGCGCGCCTGCGCGTCCTTTGGAGCAGCTCGCAGGTACTGGACCGGCCACGAAATTGGCTGGTCGAGTTCACGCGCCGCGCGCAATGGCCAATACGGATCGCGCAGAAATTCGCGGGCGATAATAACTGCGTCTGCCTGTCCAGTCGCGATGATGTGCTCCGCTTGAACGGGAGATGTGATCATTCCCACCGCGCCGGTCATGATTCCAGCTTCACGACGGATTTGCTCGGCAAACGCAGTTTGGTAACCCGGACCAACCGGAATTTCTGCATGAGGCACGGTGCCGCCGGACGAGCAGTCGACAAGATCGACGCCGAGTTCCTTCAATCCGCGCGCAAGCTCGACCGATTGTCGAATGTCCCAGCCTCCCTCAACCCAATCGGTGGCAGAGATCCGCACGAAAAGCGGCGCGCCTTTTGGCCATGAGGATCGAACCGCGCCAACGATCTCGCGGAGCAATCGCGTGCGGTTCTCAAATGAGCCTCCGTAAGCATCGTTCCGTTGATTACTCAAAGGCGACAGAAATTCGTGAATCAAATATCCATGCGCGGCATGAATCTCGATCAACCGAAAACCAGCGTCGCAGGCTCGGCGCGCAGCGGCCGCATAGGCCGCGATAATTTCCTGAATGCCGTCATTGGTGAGAGCCTGCGGCATCGGATAATTATCGGCGAAACGTAGCGCACTCGGCGCGACAACTTTCTTCCAACCTCCTTCGCTTTCCGGAACCGCGCCATTGCCTTGCCATGGTCGATGCGTGCTGGCCTTGCGCCCCGCGTGCGCCAATTGCATTCCAGCCACGCTGCCCTGGCCATGAATGAAACGGATAATGCGAGCGAGGGGTTCGACGTGCTTCTCGCTCCAGATTCCGAGGTCCTGTGGACTAATCCGCCCCTCCGGAAGAACAGCGGTCGCTTCGGTCAAGACCAATCCCGCGCCGCCAACTGCGCGACTGCCGAGATGAACAAAATGCCACTCGTTAGCCAATCCGTCGGTGCTGGAGTACTCGCACATGGGCGAGACGACCACACGATTTGCCAACGGGAGATCTCGAATTGTAAGCGGATCAAACAGATGAGGCATAAATTCTAGATATCGGTTTGTGATGCAGTGTTGAAGCGCCAAACGCCCTTGTCCAACGTCGAAATGGAATCGGAAAGAAATCTCCAGTCAGGCATCTATTCCCGGATTCGCGAAAGGTCCGTCTTGGTTAAATCGATTGCAGTTTTGATCGCTTTGGCGAGTTCTTGGGCAGAGCCGCGTCCCCAGAAGTGCAGAAACATGATTCGTGGGGTTTCGTGCGTCATGTGGTTATGAATCGCCACAATGTTGATTCCTGATTTGCGCAGCGATTTCAGGACGGGTTGCAATTCATCTTCGGTCATCGCGAAGTCGCCGTCGACGACCGCATTCTCATCACTGCCGGCGAAGGCCGCCCAGGTATTTACGCCCATGGTGCTGCCTATCTCCATTCCGTGCATGCTCGACTTCTTACCGATAGTGAACTTTACCATGCCATCCTTGTCTTCACCGGAGATGCCAAAGAGCTCGTTCAACGGTCCGGCGGATATGGAATTTTTCTCCGGTAGAGATCTCTTTTCGGTCGTTAGGCGGGCAAAGCTGTCGCCTGGCTTGGAATTCAGCCGACGAATTGCTTTCACGCTGTCGTAAACTTTCCTGGCCGCAACGGCCAGTTCCTCCGCGCGGCCGACGCCCTCGATGTGCATGAAATAAACCTTGGGTTGATCGAAGAAGAAATGATTATGCAGCGCGGTCACGCTCAAGCCGTTGTCGAGAGCTGCCGACATCGCAGTATTGACTTCATCTTCGAACAAAACCGTGTCGCCCATCATCATCGCCTTCTCGTCGCTGCCCTGGAACGCGGCCCATGTGCCGAGGCCCATGAAAGGCGGCATCGGCCATCCGGAGATGGCAATTTTAACATCATCACGCGGGAACGTGACTTTATAGACCGCTTCCGCCGGACTCATTTTACCTTTCAGGCCGGTCAACTCGTCGATCCGTGTCGTGTTCAGGTCTGCCGCGAATGAGCTCGCGACGACGACGAGACAGATGCAAGCGATCAGAGACCAGCGTTTCGATGTTGTCGTAATATTTTTCATTCTAAGACTTTTCACGACTCCGCCTAACTTTGAAAGATTACTTCGACTGCCGCATCCGCAGAAGTTTCTTGAGCTCGTCGAGCAATCCAACTCTATGATGATCATTCTAATGTACAGACGTTGACCAGGG
>DATENS010000059.1:0-10499 GCA_035274925.1 Pyrinomonadaceae bacterium
GCAATTAAGTCGGGCAAGATTGCGGGGGCCGCGCTCGATGTCTTTGAACAGGAACCGCCGCCCGCCGATCATCCCTTGCTGCAACTCGAAGAAGTGATCGTGACGCCTCACTTGGGCGCATCGACAACTGAGGCCCAGGAAGCCGTGGCGCTTACCGTGGCCGAACAGATGCGCGATTACTTTTTGACGGGCGCTGTCCGCGGCGCCGTTAACATGCCGGTGCTTGGCGCGGCGGAACTGGTCACGCTGCAACCATATCTGGAACTGGCTGAAAGCCTCGGCCGCTTTCAAGCGCAACTGGCAAACGGCGCTGTTCGCGAAGTCAGACTTGATTTCGCAGGCGAGCTGGTTGAACTGGATGCCGCTCCGGTCACCCGGGCGTTTCTTGCTGGATTGCTGCGCAGGGTAAGCGCGCGCGTGAATGTTGTTAACTCGTTTGTGATCGCCCAGGAGCGGGGCATAGCCGTAACCACCTCGTACGCGCGCGGGACCAGTCAGGCATCCGCTATTCGCACGTCCATCAGCAGCGAGGATGCGGAAAACACTGCGTCAGGCACAGTGTTTCGCACGGCCGAAGGCTATCGCGAAGGTCGCATCACAAGGATCGACGGCTTTCGTATTGAAGCAGTGCCGCGCGGTTTCATGCTGTTAATGCATAACCGCGACGTGCCCGGTGTGGTGGGCCGCGTGGGTACTATCCTCGGTGAAGCCGGCATCAACATCAGCGCCTTTCATCTCGGGCGGCGCGAGCGGGGCGGGGAAGCAATGGCCGTTATCGAAGTGGACGCCGCGCTCGACGACGACACGGCGGATCAACTGCTGAAGTTCGAGCCGATAATCTCGGTGAGGCGAATTGAGCTGTAGGTTCTGGAGTGCGCTAACTTGTCAGCGCTATGAGCACCCCAGCGGCGACTACTCGCCGCACTCCAAAATATTCTCGAATGATATTCTTTTTGATAAACTCCGCGGGCATCTTTCACTGCTGATAACTGGTCGAGCAGCCATGGCATCTTCATCAGACGCACATCTGCAAGGTACCGGTCCGGTCGATCCTGAGCCGGCGACTACGCCGCGCAAGCGACTGGATTCCATCGATCTGCTTCGCGGCATTGTGATGGTGATCATGATGCTCGATCATACTCGTGATTTTGTACATTCAGGCGCTTTCCAATTCGATCCCACCGACCTTAAGCAGACGACGATTGCGGTGTTCCTCACCCGCTGGATCACACACTATTGCGCTCCGATCTTTGTTTTTCTCGCCGGCACGGGGGCCTACCTGCAGTTTATGCGCGGCAAGAGTAAAGCTCACTTGTCCAAATTCCTGCTGACCCGCGGTCTTTGGTTGATTTTGCTCGAGGTGACACTCGTCCGTTTCGGCGTCTTCTTTAATCTTGATTACCGTTTCCTTGGCTTCTTCCAGGTCATTTGGGTAATCGGAATTTCGATGGTCATCCTGGCGGGGTTGATTCACTTGCCGCTCAAGTTAATTGGTTTCTTCGGAGTGGCAATGATTTTTCTTCATAACCTTCTGGATGGGTTTCATGTTGCCGGGTGGCAGGGTCCCAACTCTCCGATCCCCGGGTTCGGCGCCAAGCTTTGGATCTTGTTGCATGATCCATTTAAGCTTTTTCCGCTGCTTCCGTTTTCCAGTCCCGTCATCTTTGTTGTTTACAACATCATTCCGTGGGTCGGAGTAATGGCGGCGGGCTATGCTTTCGGCGCCGTTTATCGGTTCGAAGTAGCGCGCCGGCGGCGATGGCTGCTGACAATCGGGACAACGGCGACGGCGCTTTTCCTCGTCTTGCGGGCGATCAATATTTACGGTGATCCCGCTCGTTGGTCCGGACAGAAGAATTTCGTCTTTACAGTTCTTTCGTTCATCAATACGACGAAATACCCGCCATCCCTGCTCTTCCTGTTGATGACGTTAGGGCCGGCAATGCTTGCGCTTGTGTTGTTCGAATCCGGAATCAATTTGCTCGGCGCGTTGCGTAAAATCCTGGTGACATTCGGCCGTGTTCCGCTTTTCTTCTACCTGCTGCAATGGTACACGGCCCACGGCATTGGCATCATCATCGGCTTAATCGCGGGACAGCCGGTCGCGTGGCAATGGGAAAGTCCTATCTCCAAGTTTTCGCATCCACCGATTCCCGGCATAGGATTTAGACTGTGGGTCGTCTACCTCTGCTGGATTGCCGGGGTACTGATGTTGTATCCGCTTTGCAAATGGTTTGCGGGAGTTAAGGCCCGCCGCAAAGACTGGTGGTTGTCATACCTGTAACGTTTTGTGCCGACAAGATGAGCGAACAACGGTCCGGCGCTGGCCCTCCTCCAAGTCGGAAAAGGAAAAAGGGGAAGTACACATGAGGAAATATTTTGCCGTCGCAATGTTAATAATCGCCGGGGTGCTGAGCCAGAGTTGTGCGAGTAACCCGGCCGACAACAAACCAAAGGCGAGTGTCGCAGAAGCGGTGCCCCAAGCCGGCTCAACTCCGCTTGCGGGCGCGGAAACGTTGACCATTACGCCCGCCAATTCAAAGGTTGATTTCGTGGCTTCAAAGGTCACGCGCAGTCACAATGGATCTTTCAAACAATTCAGCGGCACGATCGATCTGGTTAACAATTCAGCTGAGCAGAGCCGCGTGGCCATCGACATGGATACTAATTCCGTAACTACCGACGATGACGGGTTAACCAAACATTTGAAGACACCTGATTTTTTTGACGTGATCAAGTATCCGAAAGCCACATTTACGTCGACAAAAATCCAACCCCACACGGCCGTCGGCGCCACCCATCTCATCACCGGCAATTTCGATCTCCATGGCGTGATGAGTTCGATAACGTTTCCCGCCACGATACAAATTGCGCCTGACAAAGTCGCGGTGAACGCCGAGTTTTCCATCAACCGCAAAGACTGGGGCATTATTTATGCCGGAAAGGCCGACGACCTGATTCGTGACGCAGTGGTGATCAAGCTGTCGCTTAATGTGCCCCGCAAACAATGATGCGTGAACATGCTTAAAGAAGCCGTCAACTATTATCACGAGCTCCTGGAGGATGAAGAGTTAGCCGGTACTTCCTTGCGGATGCTGGACGAAGGACTGGAGCGGGCCAAACTCATCTTTGGCGGCCGCCGTTTGTCGCCTTACCTGCGGCCGCATTTTGTCACGCGCGAAGACTTCGCTCGTATCGTCAGCATTTGCGAGACCGTTTGGAACGCCATCGAAAAGGTTAAGGACGCGGCGGTCGCCGACGAGTCGCTGCTTGATTACCTGGGTTTGACGCCGACTGAGCGCGAGCTGGTGAAGATCGATCCGGGATATCGCGCCGTGTCTCCGACAGCGCGGCTCGATTCTTTTCTCACGGACGCGGCGTACAGCTTCGTCGAACTGAATGGGGAAAGCCCGGCAGGCATAGCTTATGGTGACGCGGCCTACGAGATCTTTGCAGAGCTGCCGGTGATGAAACGATTTGCCGAACGTTACAAAATAAGCCGGTTTGAAGGCAGCCCGCTCATGTTACAGGTGCTGGTTGAGTGCCATCAGGAATTCCTCGGGCGCAAACCCGATCGCCCGCCGCAGATTGCCATCGTCGATCTGAAGGACATGCCGACCCAGAAAGAGTTCGAGCTGTTCCGCGAGTACTTCGAAAGGGAAGGCTATCCTTCCGTAATCACCTCGCCGGATCAGCTTGAGTTCACCAATGGCCGTTTACGCGCGGGTGATTTTGAAATCGACATCGTCTACAAGCGGCTGCTGGTCAACGAATATCTTCCGGTTATGAACGATCATCCTGCGCTGCTTGAGGCGTATCGTGCGCGCGCGGTGTGCATGGTCAACAGCTTTCGCTCAAAACTGATTCACAAGAAGGCGCTGTTTGCAGTTCTGACTGACGCGCGTTATGCAGGCCTCTTTAACGCGGCTGAGCTGGCGATGATCAAGAAGCATGTGCCGTGGACCCGGCCAGTGCGAGCGGAGAAAAGCGATTACCAAGGCGCCGAAATTGATCTGCTGCAGTTTGTGGCTGACCGGCGCGACCGTCTCGTGCTCAAGCCAAACGATGATTACGGTGGCCACGGAATTTACATCGGTTGGAACACGGACGACATAGCCTGGGATGAGGCGATTCGAGATGCGCTGGCGAATGGGGATTATCTGGTACAGGAACGTGTACCGACCGCGCGCGAAGTTTTCCCGGCACTGACTGAGGACGGTAAGATCGCCTTTGCTGAACAGTTGGTCGATCTGGATCCGCTGCTTTTCAACGGCAAAGTCGGATCAGCCTTCACACGTTTGTCTTCGAATGAACTTGCCAACGTAACCGCCGGCGGCGGCATGGTGCCCACGTTCATAATTGATAAGAAGTAGATGCGATGAATCTGCGTAATCTGCGGATTGGTTTCTTCCACGTTGACAGTGCCAACCGGACGCGCTACCGTGTAATCCCGTGGATCACACGGGTTCCAATTCCCAAAAAATTGCAGTTGCAGTAATCCCCGCGCGCTATAACTCTACGCGGCTTCCGGGCAAGCCCTTGTTGCCAATCGCCGGAAAGCCCCTGATTGTTTGGGTGGCGGAACGAGCTGCCGCAGCATCCACAGTTTCACGCGTTATTGTCGCGACTGACGACGAGCGCATCCACGCGGCTGTCACCGCCGCGGGGATGGAAGCGGTGATGACGCGCAGCGATCACCGGAGCGGCACCGATCGAGTTGCTGAAGTTGCGGAAACTCTTGATGCAGACATCATCGTGAATGTTCAGGGCGATGAGCCATTGATTGCGGCGGGCACGATCGATCGCGCAGTCGCTGCACTCATCGATGACCCGGCGGCGCAAATGGCTACCACCTCGGAAGAGATTGAGGACGCAGCCGACGTCAACAATCCCTCAGTCGTAAAAGTCACAGTCGACAAAGGCGGTTACGCGATCGCCTTTTCGCGTAATCCGATTCCGTCTCCTAATCAGGCCGTGGCGAAACACGGCTCGGCCGAAAGCAGTCCCAACGCACCGGGGCTGCTTTTTTCTTTTCGCAAGCACACGGGTCTTTATGCCTACCGCCGCGACTTTCTGATTGAGTTTGCCGGCTGGCCCCAGAGCGAATCCGAAAAGACACAATCACTCGAGCAGTTGCGCGCTTTAGAGCGCGGCGTAAGAATCAAGGTAGTTGAGGCGGTATCCACGTCGATCGGGGTCGACACGTCGGAGGATCTTCAGAGAGTGCGAGCGATCATGTCAGTACCACCTGCGTTAGCGGGTGGTTAAAGCAGCATTTGTTTGGGACTAGGTAACGGCACAAACAATGAGCGGGAGTGACTGGATTTGGATCGGCGTAATCGCAGTTGTTGTAGTGGGACTATTGATGCTGCTCAATCATATTACCAAGCCTTATGATGTAAAGACTGAGGAAGAATTTCAGCGTCGCAGACAGCAGGCCGGTCGCGCGACAGGGTTAATGGGATTGCAGGGAATTCTTGATCCGGCCGCAAAGAAATCGATTGAAGTGCGTCAGGATTTATCGCGCGGAGTGTATGACGACGAAGAAGAACCCGACGATCCACCGGAAGCTGGAGCAGATGCGAGAGAACGGGAAAAGCAGTCCGACAAACTTTAGTTTGTCGCTCATTCACAATGCACGAGCAACGACAAACTAAAGTTTGTCGGACAGGGGAGGATTAATGCCAAAATACATTTTCGTCACCGGCGGCGTGGTTTCCAGTTTGGGCAAAGGCCTGGCGGCGTCTTCGATCGGCTGTTTGCTGGAAGCGCGCGGCTTGCACGTCACGCTGATCAAACTTGATCCATACCTCAACGTCGATCCGGGGACGATGTCACCCTTTTTACGAGATTGTGGTGTCTTATGAATAAGGGTAATGAGAAATCGCTGATATATCCCGAAGGATATTAACTCGACGGGTTATCTGAACAGTATCCATAGTTCTTTAGTCATGATCGAGCCTTGTGGTGACCTAGGGATTTGGAAGACAGAGCGTTTAGGTCGCCTTTGCTAAGAAAGTCTCTAATTCAAATCAACGAATGACGCTTTGAGCCTTTGAAAGATCTCTTCCGATCGCTGATCTATCCATTCGTTGCGTCGGTTCGCAATATGCCGTTTCCGACGAAGCCTATTAAAGATTGACCGAAATGTAGTGAGCGGGTCATCTTTTGCCGCGTAAAACTCCAAGACATCCGGCAAGCTAACATCCGCAAGATATGGTATCAATACTTCTAAATCCTCAATGCTTAATATGCAGAGCGGACGCACAAAACGCAGATCTACATGTCGCTTAGCGATCTCGCGCCGAAAGGCGCGGCCAACTATCTGGTTAATCCCATTCAATCGCAGCGAGAAATCTTGATGAACCACGAGCGGGTAGATTCGCCTCACCCGTTGAATGTCACGCAGCTCAAACCGCTTTGCGGGGCGTCCTTGGCTATCCCTATCGTGAAAAGTTAGGCGCTTCGCATCCTTGCGGTTATCCAATATGAGCTGAATGTTATCGGCAAGCTGGGTGATCGCCTCTCCGATCCGCTTTGATCCCGTTAGCTCGGCGAGCAACATCTCCCGATCGCCGCTATATTTTGACGCCAAGTCCAGGTATTTGCCTTTGTGCTCGATCAGAACTACGTCGTGGCCATAGTTAAGTACAGCGTCAAACGCTTCATGATCTGACTTCGAGGGTGGTTCGTCATAGTGCGGCGACCGGTAGAAGTGTTTTAGTCCGCGTGGCCGAGCGTCGCTCAACCTATCGTTCGCGTATTTGTCGAAGACCTCACCCCAGTATCCCAGGAACCGCCGATGATCCCGCTCTGCCTCCTTCACTTTTTCTGCGGTTTCTAAGTCTCCATCCGCGACAATTAACTTGGCTGCCTGTTCCAGAGGTAATTTGATGTTGTAATAGACACCCGTCGAAATCTTTTCGGCGAGAAACGAGTGGTCAATCAGCGTCGCGAAGTCCTGCTCGTCGCGGGTGTAAAGAAGCGGATAGGTTCTAAACGCCGTGAAGTCATGCTGCTGCATCAAATCAGACTTTGAGCGCACGACTCTGCACTCCGCAACCAATCCTTCAATCCCAATAGCTGTCTGACGAAAGAACGCCCGGACCTCATCATCCGAAAACTTCATCTTTCTAAACGTTTCATTCACTCCGACATTGAAGACCTGCGGTTTTTCGATTAGCAATTTCACTGCACCCTCAGCGTGAGACGTTCCTTCGTAGTACATATAAATCGAGAGAATCATCAAGAGATAGTCCCGAAGGTTAAGGCCGGTGAGCTTCAAGAATCTGTTGGCGATGCTATCGCCATCGCTGAAGAGAAACTTGCCTTCTAGTGCTCCTTGTTCAAATAAATTGAAGTATTCGTCGTTGCGAACAAGCGCTGGTATCACGTCTGCGGGATTGGACAGTTCGTACATTGGCAACATCTGCGTGCAGAATTCTTCATAACGGCGCTGGCGGTCCTCTTCGGTGTCATCCTTTTGGAGAAGGTTCTGCGCTTGTTCCGCTGGGTTTAGCAGATCATTCGCCATCAATAATAGCGTGCCCAACGCGTATCTTGCGTCTTTGTTCTTCCCGTCATTCGGATCATTTCGGCCTTGTTCATCGGATCGCAGCAAGATCTTCTTGAGCATCACTAGCATTTGCTGCCGATGAAAAATTGGGCGTGCCCCCATGTTGTCATGAGGAAAGCGTTGTCTTGCACGCTCAAACGTATCCTCATCGGTTAAATTCTGAAAGAGAAAGCCTTGGACGAAGGTGAACGTCTCCCGATCGTCTTGAGCATGCTGGTAGAACGATAGAAACGTGTTCAGCATCGCGAGCATGAGAAATGTTGGAGCCCGTGCGAAGGTAGTAACTAACTGATCCAGTTCTGCCTCAGTCGGTACACGATCCATTAAATCCGAAAAACAGATGGGCATGCGAAAGTTCTTAGCCGGCACGGCTTTCATCTCCGGGTTCCGCGATCCAAGCGAATCAACTCGCCCACGCAAACGGCGCGCGGCTTTGCGCCTTCGCTTTTTCTCCAACAACTTCTGCTTCATTTCGAATCATGTCCAACCAAACGATTATACCGACCCAACCTACATTTAGTTTGCGACGAGAGCGCTTACACCTTCCTTTCCCAATAATTACCGTTGTGAAACAATCTCTTTTTGGCGTAGAATCTGCGCGTTAGTTCCCACTTGAAAGCCAACGAATGCGTGTTTCCTCCTCACTGCGATCGTGTTGGAATTGGCTTCTCATTGTTAGCGGCTTCCGGAAGAATTCAATATTTCTAGACATCGAGTCTAAGCTCAAGGACTTGGATAGCAATCGCAGAGATTTCTATCTGATTCTTTCGTTTCGTTTCTGGTGCCATGCACACATTTACTCACCCGTATTTTCTCTAATCTTGGCTCACATTCTCGGTGAACGGTCGAATTCTTACTTGACGGCTGTATTAGGCAAAGAACAAGGAAAATTTGCGCTGGCTTTAATAATGGTCTCCGTAGGAAGCTTGTCGTTTGCATTCTTCGATTGGGTCGGTGGTGCTTACGCCGACAAGAAGAGTTGTAAGGCCGCCATACAATTAGGATTGGTTTTTATGGTGGTCGTGATGATCATCTTTGCGTCGATAAGTCTGTTTCCGGCGAGCTTTCGATTCGCGCCCGAAATATTGGCGTTGATTGGGCAGAGCATTGTTGGTCTTCCTTTATCTCTGATTGATGCTGCAGATTCTCAACTAACCAGAAAAATATCCGCGAACCTGGGCCTAACCGAGAGAGAGCAGGAGTACGTCGAGGGAATTTGCACGGAACGCAAGTATTCAGGACTGGCTCTCGCGTCCTTCATCGGATGTTTTGTTTTCATCGCGATTGCCGAAGGAGCTCAGACAGAGAACATCCCACTTGCCGGCACGGCGGTGTTCTTACTCACTGCTCTGGTTCAGATCTTTGCGCTAATTCGAATTGGACAAATTAAAGAACCAAGTGAACACCCGGACCTCGCAGCGGGAAACTCGACAACGATCTTTGACCCGGTCCTCAGTTCAATAAGGTCAATCATCGGCGAAAAGGTCCTAATGGTTTGGGTGCTAATCATAGCGGTAATTGAAGGATGGTTACTCTTTTCCACATCATATTTCCAACTTGATGCGTTGTCAGGGGCCATCAACCACAAGGTCAATTTTTATTTTCTCATTCTCATTGTCCCTCCAGCGTACGGCATTCTCGCGCTCGCGGCATCAAAAGGTGGCAGAGTCTTCAACTGGTGGCGCGCGCGCGCCGTCACTCGCGAGGATGAAGATCACGTGGTTCTTCGGCGGGGAACTAAATTGGAAATCTCGCGAAGGCGACTTATCGCTGCTGGCGGGATTTTGATGGTGATGTTAATCGGATTTGTGGTTCACTTCTTGTCGTCCGCGCCTCTTCTTGCCACGTTTCAAAACAGCCCGTATTCAGCTTACTGGCTTGGTGTACTTAGTTTGGTGTTTTTTGCGTTCTACCAATTACTTAGAGGGTTCGCTCATCCACTGCTCAAGACCGCGCTGGGCCGACTAGTTGCCAAGAAGCAGGTCCTAGCCCCAACAACATTACTCTCCCTGGCACTTGGAAGTGGTCGTCTGTTTCACTCTGCCTCCGCGCTCCTCTTTGTCGTTTGCCTTATCTGGTTACCCAAAGAGAATCTGTCCGCGGCGGCCGGTTCGACTCATGCTCTGGCAGCGATGGTCGTAATTGTGGGTCTTACCGTGGTGGTGCTGAATGTGTTCTGCGGCGTCTTACTCGATCGAAAGACTCGAGAAGAGCCTGACCTGTTCTCATTCTGGCGTTGGAAAGACATCTGGGCGATGGTTCATCGACCCGCCTTTCGCGTAATTGTGGTTAAGGGTGCTTTTTTCGTTTGTCTCGCTATGAGCAACATTCTGGCGCCCAAGTTCTTTCGCATCGGCTGGTTGGAATTCAATGCCGGCGCCTTCGCCTATGCATTGACCTTTATGTTCGTTGATGCAATAGCTGAAACTCAAGGAAGAACACCAAGCCGTCAGATGTGGTTAGCCGGAGTTTTCACATACTTTGTCGTGATGCTGCTGGTTATTGCAGCTGTTATACCGCGCGGATTTAATAACGAACTTCAGATAGTTTTTGATGGTACGTTTAGCGGGGTCGTTCAAGACAACAAACACGTTAGTTTTGTGACAGCATTTGACGCCACTTTTTTCCACGGTGTTCTCGGTTTTGTGATAGCCAGTCTTTGTTCCTTTACCATCGCTCAGTACCTGGACATATGGTTTTTCTTGCTTCTAAAGAGAGTGATTGGACGACAGTCTCTCTGGATAAGAAATAACATAACAACTTTTTTTGCTCAGACGATAGACACTGCTATTTTCATCACGGTCGTCAGTATCTGGCTCGCATACAACTCAAAATTTGTCTGGCCTGGATGGTCAATACTTCTTAGCCGCGTAGTTGGGCAATTATCAGTGAAGTGGATGTTCTCTTTAGTTTATACGCCATT
>DATENS010000060.1:0-35304 GCA_035274925.1 Pyrinomonadaceae bacterium
AGATCAGCATAAAAAGAACGCCGGCCCAAAAGATGATGCCGAGTGCGACTTGCCACCACACTTGATGCGTCAGAATGATCGTGAACGTGAAGAACGCGTTGATGCCCATGCCGGGCGCCACGGCGAACGGCAGCTTCGCATAAAGCCCCATCAACAGCGTCATCGAAAAACAGATGATCACCGTGGCGGTTAAGACTCCGCTGAAGGCCATTCCGGTTTTGCCGTCAGCCGAAATGATTTGGGGATTAACGACGACGATGTAAGCCATCGTGAAGAAAGTGGTAATACCGGCGATGGCTTCGGTTTTGAGGTTCGGCTTCGAAGAGATAGTCGAATTCATCAATGCGACAACAGGCCACGGATTTCACGCAAAGCCGTTTCGGTGTCCGCACGCGACACGTCGTAATGCGTCACCATGCGGATTGAAGTGCCGAATCCGGAAGCGAGCACGCCGCGCTCTTTCAGTTGCGCGCAAATCGCATCGGCAGCTTGCCCGGTGCCGGCCACATCAAAGATGACGATGTTGGTGACGACTTTTTCAGGATCGATTTTGACGCCCGGCAGTTCGGCTAATCCCTCGGCCAGCTTGCGCGCATTCTCATGATCCTCATGCAGGCGCGCGGGACTTTCCTGAAGTGCGACCAATCCTGCCGCCGCGAGCACGCCCGCCTGGCGCATGCCGCCGCCGAGCATTTTGCGAATGGCGCGAGCTTCGTTGATGAAGGCTTTCGTGCCGAGCAACATCGATCCGACCGGTGCTCCTAAACCTTTCGACAGGCAAAACATCACCGAGTCAGCCGGACGCGCAAGGTTCGCTACTGACTCGTTTTGCGCTGCTGCAGAGTTGAAGATCCGCGCGCCGTCCAAATGCACGGGCAGCTTCAACGCGTGCGCGCCTTCACAAATCTCTTCCGCGCGCGACCGTGTCATTACCGAGCCACCGGCGAGATTGTGCGAGTTCTCGATCGCGATTAGGCCCGTCGGCGCCACGTAGTAGGCGGCATTGGCATGAATGGCGCCGGCGATTTCTTCCCACGTCAAGATTCCGCTGCCGTCATGACTGTGGACCGGACGCGCGACACAACCTGAGAAGGCAGCCATCGTCGCCATTTCAAAATTGTAAATGTGGCCACGCTCTTCAATGACGACTTCCTGTCCGTGCCGCGTGTGCAACTTAACGGCCGTTTGATTTCCCATCGAGCCCGTGGGCACAAAGATCGCAGCTTCTTTCTCGAAGATTTCCGCGGCCAACTCCTGCAATCGATTGACGGTTGGATCTTCGCCGTAAACGTCGTCGCCGACTTCGGCTTCGGCCATCGCGCGGCGCATGGCCGGCGTTGGCTTCGTCACAGTGTCGCTGCGTAAGTCGATCATGACTTTTTCGATTTATGTGAAGCGTGAAGCGCAGACTTTATCACAGAATGAATCAACTATAGCGAGGTCGTATATCGACGACTCATTCTTCCTTTGCGCCTTCCGAGCCTCCTTAGCGCCTTTGCGAGAAACTGATTATGCACATTGGTTTTCAACGCAAAGGCGCAAAGCAGAACCTAAGGCGCAAAGAAAGATTTCGAACCCATGTAGAGTGGTTGCTAAATTAGTTGGCCGCGGTTAGCGAGACGTCAGCCTCGACTTTCGGTTCCGCGGGGGGAAAGGCGCAACGGCCTTCAAAGATGGCGCCCGGGTGGATCGCCAGTTCCATGGTTTCGATATCGCCGATGACCCGGCTGGAGGCGCCGAGCTCTACTTTTTTGGTCGCGCGAATCTCTCCCCGCACCGTACCGTAGACGATGGCGATATTCACCAGAAGATCGCCGTCGATTTCGCCCCGCTCACCCACGATCAACGTGCCTTCGGGCGAGCAAATCAGACCGGCTGCGTAGCCCTCGACGGTCAGGGTGCCTTCAAAATTTATCTCGCGTTGCCGGTTGGAAGCATAATCCCCGATCGAGGATTCGTGGGTAACAGGAGGCGACAATTCAGAGAGGTCGAGGCCTTCCAGCCAGTCTTGATCGGTCGCGCTCTGGAGGTTTTGTTCGGACTCTGGCGAGTCGGTTCCGCCGGCTTTGCTCAAGAACGATTCGTCCGCAGTGAAGTCAGATCCAGACTTAGTGAAAGACATAACACCCCCCTTGTTCGTTCTTTTCTTTCTACGCGGTTTCGGCCTTAAGCATGCGACAGTCTCCCTGGAACGTCGCACCGGGCTTAATCGATAACTTCATGGTGGAGATGTTGCCGTTGATCACCGCACCCAGTCCCAACTCAACGCGCTCGCGTCCGATGATCTCGCCGTTCACAGTGCCATTGACGATCACGACGCCCACATCGATGAAAGCGTCGACGGTAGCCGACTCAGCAACGATCAGCGTCCCTTTCGCCGAAAAGACTTTACCGGCGACGTGACCGTTGATGCGCAACATGTCTTTGAAAGATATTTCGCCATCAAGTTCCGGCACCGATTCCACGCGCACGTTGCGTGGCCGCTGCTTGATAGTCATCGTCCCGCCCTGAGCATGGAGCTGGCCGGAGATGATTCCATCGACGGGCATCGTTCCTTTGTAGTGTGCTTCGCCGGTGATCACCGGACTGCGCGGCTGGAAAACCGAGCTGGGGTGCGCGGGCGTTGGCGCGTGTGCGGGAACGGGCCTTAGGCTTGTGCGATCGCCGCCGGCAATAACGTTAGGAAGCCGCTGCGGGACTATCTCACGTATTCGAGGGGCGCCAGCTTCGTCTAACGTTAGGGGCGGCTCCAGCTGGAAAGCCGTTTTTGCAAGGGGCATTTATTCGTTCTCCGCGAACCGGTCGCCGGCAGTTTACGTTTACAGTTTCTCGAATTACTTGAAGGAATGTCGCCGTGGATAACAACCGGCGGGGCCTGTATCGAGAACTCTCCCGCTTGAAGTCCGCGCACATTATCACAGCGGCCCAGCAGGTTTCAAGAAGATTTCGACGCCCTGGGCCAACTGGAGGGGGATATAGAATTGGACCAAGCCATCGGTCCTCGGTTTAGGGCGTCCACCTGGCCCAAACCACGGTTCTCTTGAACCGGTTGTCAGACGGGAAACTGCGTGGCATCCTGATGCAAATGTTTGCCGACAGCAAGATCAAAACCAGGTTGCTGCGCCGGATGGGCGAGGCGATCAAAGACTTCGGCATGATCGAGGATGGCGATCGGGTGATGGTCTGTGTGTCGGGGGGCAAGGACAGCCACACGCTCCTCGACTTACTGCTCGATGTTCAGAAACGCGCGCCCGTACGTTTCGAACTGCTGGCCGTTAACCTGGATCAGAAGCAACCGGGGTTTCCCGCGGAAGTGCTCCCCGATTATTTGCGCAGCCGCGATGTGCCTTTTCGCATTGTCGAGCGCGACACCTATTCGGTAGTTAAGCGCCTGGTGCCGGAAGGCAAGACGTCCTGCGCGGTGTGCTCGCGTTTGCGACGGGGCATCCTCTACAACATCGCGGTTGAGGAAGGCTGCACGAAGATCGCGCTGGGCCATCATGCCGATGACATCATCACAACTTTCCTGCTGAATCTTTTTTACATCGGCACGTTAAAGGCTATGCCGCCGTTACTGCGTTCTGATGATAGGCGCAACACGATCATTCGGCCGCTCGCTTACTGCCGCGCGAAGGACATCGCAGAGTTTGCGGCGGCATCACAGTTTCCGATCATTCCCTGCGACCTCTGCGGCTCGCAGCCAAATCTGAAACGCGCGCGCATCGAACGCCTGATCACTGATCTCGAAAAAGAGATTCCGAACATCCGCGCTTCGATGCTCACCGCATTGGGCAACGCCGTTCCCACTCATCTGCTCGATCCGAATCTGTTCGATTTCAAGAGTCTCACTGCCGGCCGTGGCAACGTTGCAGCCGAACTTGATCTCGTCCTGGGCCACACGGACAGCGAGCCCACGCTCGTGGCGATTGCGTGAAGCAGGCGCCACCTGCGTTGGCTAGTCTCAACGTTTCGATCCAAGTGGTAAAATCCCGTCGTGGCCAGCACCACCAAAAAACGCGAGCTTGATCTCAGCCAGTTTCCCGCCGGTACAGTCACTGAGTACACGACGCTGGTTTGTCTCGCCTGCATTTTTGACATTTTCACAAAGCAATTGGGCCTGGCTCCCCGCACCGCGTTCTCTGAAATCAAACGCCATTCACCGACGGTCGAAGAACTCACCTCGCGCCAGGCGATGCGGCCTTATTTCGACAGCGACGAGAAACATCCGCACTGCCCGTATTGCGGCTCAGCCAAGCGCTGGCTGGCCCGGTTCGACACGTATTGCATCGAGGGCGGGAAAACGACGGACACACCCCGCCGCGCGCTCATCAAGAAACTCCCGAAGACTGAGGATCAATTTGTAGTGGTGGAAAAGAAATCCGATTCGCGCGCGGTTTTGTTTGAATGGCTCGACACGCTTGGTTTGAATGCCGACTTTAACGACGAAGCCTGGCCCATCGAAGCTACGCGCAAATACCTCGAGCGGCGCGAACCAAAAACCAATTGGGACGAAGCGTTCTCTGAGCTGCGTGCCGTGCGCCGCTCGTCGCGTTTGAGCGAAGGCTGGGAGCGCGACGGCACGCGTTTGTTTCTGGCGCCGGCTCTCTACAGCGAAGCAATCCTGATCCAGTACCTGGTCAGCCGCTCACACGCTCACGGTGGTTTGACGCTGGAAGGCCGCCTGACGTTGATGGAATTGATTCGCCGTTTGCGTTACAGCGGCTATCTCGATCAAATCGGAATTACTGAACGAGACTCAGGCGAAGTGTTTGAGAAGTTGATTGATCACCTGGCCGCAAAACACGAATGGTCGAGCAGTGCCGCGCCCGCAGCTGCCGCAAAAAAGAAAAGCAAAGTCAGAACCGGGAGCGGTAGCGACCGGGTCAAAGGCGCCAAAAAGTCAACGAAGAGATCAAAGAAACCCAAGCAACCTGAACCCGACGAAATCATTGCCGAGCCGGTCAAGCTTCACTACCTGATCGACCGTCGCGATTTTCTGGAAAAAGTGAAGAGCGTTTACGCGGCCTATGCGGCGTGACCCTCACGCTTCGCGCTGCATGATGAAGTCGGCAATTGAGCGCAAGAGTTCGGTTGGCTTTTCTATGTGCGCGAGTTCATCGCAGGTCTTGCGGTGCACCTCCGCCACAGTCTTACGAGTCACTTCAACACCATAGAGCGCCGGGAAAGTTGCTTTGCGCGAGCGCGCATCCTTGCCGGGAGTCTTTCCCAGGTCGTCAGCCGTGGCAGTCACGTCCAACAAATCGTCCGTGATTTGAAAGAGCAGACCCAGGTTGATTGAATAATTTGTAATTGCCGCCAGTTCGGTTTCGTTTGCGCCGGCGATGATCGCGCCGCTGCGTCCGGCCGCGCAAATCAGGGCGCCAGTCTTTTCCTGATGAATGCGTTTCAATTCGTCATCGTTAACTTCGCGTGATTCGGCAGCCAGATCGCGCGCCTGCCCGGCGACCATTCCCGCAGGAGTTCCGGCAGCGCGAGCAA
Organism: Pyrinomonadaceae bacterium; assembly: GCA_035274925.1. Lineage (GTDB taxonomy): Bacteria > Acidobacteriota > Blastocatellia > Pyrinomonadales > Pyrinomonadaceae > UBA11740. The sequence continues at coordinate 5,500 of DATENS010000060.1, forward strand.
GTTCACCAACCAGGACTGCCCGAGTTTCTGATGGCAGATTGTCATCTTCAACAATCGTTTGAAACGCGAGCGTTTGCAAAGCGTCACCCGCCAGTATCGCGGTCGCTTCATCAAACTTGATGTGACAAGTCGGCCGCCCTCGCCGCAGGTCATCATCGTCCATCGACGGCAAGTCGTCGTGAATTAAAGAATAGGTGTGCACCATCTCGAGCGCGCAGGCAGTGCGAATCAAATCATCGACTTTTCCGCCAAAGGTTTGGCCCGCGGCCAGTAACAGAGCAGGGCGAAAACGTTTTCCGCCCGCAAACACGCTCCAGCGGATTGCGTGATGAAGCCGTTGCGGCTCGTGATCTTCTTTGGGAAGCAGACGATCGAGCTCAGCGTCGACCAGTGGACGGCAGGACGCAAAGAACTCGCGCGCATCGGTTAGGTTCAAGATGTTTGCCACGGCGAGCACGGGTCCCGAATATTATGAATCGTCTTCGTCAGCGCCGCGCAGCTCGCGTTCGGTGTCGAAAGGCCGGATCGCGGTTCGCCCCTGGTTGTCGCGCGTGAGAATTTCGATTCGCCGTTCCGCCTCATTCAGACGTTCCTGACACGCGCGCGATAACTTCACGCCCTGCTCAAATAGTTCGAGGCTTTTTTCCAGCGGCAGATCACCGCGTTCAAGTTCGCGCACGATGCGCTCCAGCTCTTCCAGCGACGTTTCAAAGTTCTGGTTATTGTTTTCCATGATCATTTAGGAGAAGGGGATGCGCTCGGCGACTTCCAGTCGTGCAATTGTTTGCGCAACTCTTCCTGGAATTGCGATCCGCGTTGGGACAAACCTTTTTTGGCCGCGTCGGCGATGATGCCGGTAAGCCGATCGTCCTTAATCGCGTAAATGCGCCAGGCCTCTCCGCCCTGCTGCATCGAGAGTTGCACCTGTTCGTCCTTAAATTTCAGATCGGCGGTTGCGGTCGCGCCGTTTTGTTTGATCTCGGCGAAATAAGGCACGGTAAGCGCGATTAAGATGAAAGGCTTGCCTTTCGCCGGCTCAGTGATGCGCTGTATCTCTCCCGGCAATATTTCTCGCAGAGTCTGTTTCAGTTGCGGCGTAAGATTGGCGGCGATCTGATCGACTTGTGACGGCAGGACGTTATTGAGAAGCGACGTTCCAGTCAGCCTGGTGCGCACCTCGGTGACAAAACTCTCTGAGATCTTGTCTATGTCGAGAATGCGGTCGATTTCCTGCTGGTCGTTTCGCTGGGCCGCGTCGACGAGTAATGCCAGCGTGTAAGCAGGCTGGGCTTTGTAGTTCTGCCACCAGAAATAAATGCCGGCGGCGACGCCGACCACGATTACTACCAGAGCAATTCCAATGATCGCGAGCACCCGGCCCGCTCGTGATGATCGTCTGCGGCCAAAGCCCGGCGCCGCAGCACCGGCGGGGCGATTGAGATCGATGACGATGCGATTGCGTTTGCCTTTCATGCCACCCTTCGTTTAGAAGCGGGCTACTGCCCGCCCCTTACTTTTTTGGATTGGCGGGCGGTAGCCCGCCTCTAAACAATTAAACATTAGGATCAGTCCTCTCCACGCGGCAATCCAACTCGCCTTTCCAGAGACGCAAGCGCAACTGCTCGTTCACCTTTACCGCTGACGCTTCCCGCACAATCGCGCCCTGTGCGTCCTGTGCGATCGCGTAACCGCGTTCGAGAACCTTGAGCGGCGACATGGCGTCAAGCGAGGCCGCCGCCAGACTGAATTGCTTTCGCGCGTTTTCAATTCTGAATAGCACTGCCGCGTTTCGCGCCTGGCAAAGCGAGTCAAAGCGCGCGCGCTGGGCGTTCGTCCGGTTGCGAAGTTCTGCCGGCGACAACGCACGCGCCGCCAGATCGACTCTGCGGAGCGCGCGTTGAAACCGGTTCATGATCGCGTCTCGCATGCGGGTGTCGCGATCGTCGACCGCGGCAACCGCCTCGCGCAGGCGACTCTTCACTTCGTCGAAGCCGCGCGCGAAGGTCAGCTCGCGCACGTGCGCACGATCTGCGGCAATACGATAACGCACAGACCGGCTGAGATTGTTAACCAGCCGATCGAGGGAGTTGCACAGTTGCTCCTCGTGCGCGGCTACCAATTCGGCCGCCGCCGAGGGCGTGGCCGCGCGTAAATCGGCCGCGAAATCCGCGATCGTGAAATCCGTTTCATGACCCACCGCGGAGATCACCGGAATCGCCGATGACCGGATCGCACGGGCCACCACTTCTTCATTAAAGGCCCAGAGATCTTCGACTGAGCCGCCACCGCGTCCGACAATGATCACATCGATACCGCCACCGCCGGCGTGATGCTCGTTGAGGAACTTAATGGCGCGCACCACCTCATGGGCGGCACCTTCGCCCTGCACTCTCGCGGGTGCAAACAGCACATGCACTGTGCGCGTGCGCCGGGAAATTACGTTGAGGATGTCGCGGATCGCCGCGCCCGTGGCCGAGGTAACGATGCCGATGCGGCGCGGAAAGAGAGGAATCGCGCGCTTCAATTCTGTCGCAAACAAACCTTCCTTTTGCAAACGCGTCTTTGTTTGTTCAAAAGCAAGTTGCAAGGCGCCGGCGCCGGCCGGCTCGAGCGTTTCCGCGATCAACTGATACTCGCCCTTGGGCTCATAAACCGTGAGGCGTCCTCGCGCCCGCACTTGTAAACCGTCCTCGGGACGAAAGCGGATGCGTTGATTGCTGCTGCGGTAACAGACCGCCCGCAGCTGCGCCAGCTGATCTTTCAAGGTGAAATACCAGTGGCCGGATGAATGCGCATGAAAGTTCGAGATCTCGCCTTCCACCCAAACGGTGCCGAAGTTTTTTTCGAGATTGGTTCGGATGGACGCGGTCAGCTCTGACACGCTCAGGGGATGGCGCTCAGTTTCGTCGAACAGAGATGCGAGCAAAGGTTGCATGTTCGGCTGCGAATTAAGGAGGCAATGCTACAACGGTCCCGCCCGCGAAAGCCACAGGCGAATAGTTGCAAGGAGAAGAACTGTCGTTTGCCGGCTAAGACAAGTGGTGGGGCTAATCAAATCCAGGCGCCATCAGTCTGGTAACCGCGAGCGGGTTCTTGACCTGTTGGCGGCTAAACCATTCATCGGCTTGCGAGATCAACTCGCGCCCTTCATCGCCCTTGACCAGCTCGCCCAGTCTTCGTCGCGCGGTAGCGGCGTACAACGCCATATCGACGGCTTCGAGGTCGGTCAGGGCTTCACGTGCAAACACGATTGATTGAGAAACGTTGCCTTGTTGATAGGCGAGCGCGGCGCGAATCAATGCAGCCAGCGGATTTGACCACGCCATGTTTTCTTTGGCGATTGCACTTGCAGCCGCGGCGGCGATCTTCAAGCGGCTCGCACGGTCCCGGCCCGTGGCGCTGGCCAGGGCAAGCCGCGCGCGCAAGTGTCGCGCATCAATTCTTAATCCCTGTGTGCGCAGCAGGAGAGACTTTTCGAGCGCCTTGACCTGAGTTTGAATATGTTTCCAGGCGATTTCGGTGTCTCCGGTATAGAGTTCGATTTGGGCCAGAGCGGCCAGCGAAGTGTAGTGCTGCAAGTGAAAGCCTTCGCGCGGCCACGCACTCATCGCCGAAATCACTTCGTCGCGCGCGCGATCAGGATCGTCGGCTGCCAGCCAGATTGGATTAAGGCGCGTGCGCAGGTCGGTGGCGGCAATCAGATTTCCCTGTTCCAGGGCCGCGGAAAGCAACTGCGGAACCCGGCGCGAAACTTCGGTCAGTTCTCCGAGGAACATCAACGATGTCAGCATGAACCGGTTTGCGACAGTGAATTCCCACGTGGCGCCGGTGCATTGATCGCGCAGAACTTCCGCCGCCCGCTCACAAAGCTCGGCCGACTTTTTCCAGCTTCCAATCAGGTAAGCACTTAAGCCGCGTGCCCAGATCGCCATTCCCGTTGCGTGCGGATGATTAGCGCGCCGCGCCAAAGCCTCTGTTTGTTCTGCCAGGCGTTCCGCGCGCGCGATTCCCGGCCCTCCGCGTGTGGCGGTCTGCACCGTTTCGAAAGCCATCGCCCGTGTCACGCGATAGACTTCGCCGGCGCGCAGCGCGAGCAGCATGTGCCGGCTTTGAAACTCAGCGCCGCGAATCAAATCAACGATGCCCAGGCCCGCGGCGATCGACCAGCATATGTCGATGCGGTGCAGGTCGCCCTCCGCGATGTCGGCCGCGTCGCGCTCGGCAAAATCCAAACCGCGAAGCCGAATCAAGGCCCGCCGGAAAATCAGGGACAGCAACGCGCGTTTTGGTCCCTTCGGAAGTTTGAAGCCGGCTTCGCGCAGGACCTTGGCAAAGATTTCCAGGCCTTCTTCCAGATGACCGCCCATCAAAAGTTGCGCGCCCGCAAGTTGCTGCAGCTCGAGCGATCGCCGCGCTGAGGAAATCCTGGCCACCTCAAGAAATTCTGTGGCCGCTTCCGCCGGCCGGCCGGCGTTCGCCAAAGCGTCGCCCAGGGCAATCTTCAAATCGGTGACGTTTTCGTTGCCGGGAGCTAGCTCAATGGCGCGGCGGAAATAAAGTGCGGCCCGATCAAAAGCCAAGGCACTGGCGGCTTTGTGCGCCGCGGCCTCGGCATGAAAAGCCGCGCGTTCTTCTTCACCGGCGCCGAGATAGTCCTGATACAGCGACTCCGGATCATCAAAGCCGCGCGCCTCGACCGCCTGGGCCAGCCGCCGATGAATCTGCCGTCGTTCTTGATCAGAAAGAAGCTGACGCAGCGTCTCGCCGATCCGTTCGTGATGGAGCTCGACTGAATAAGCCGTGCTTCCGCTGCGTACGAACTGGGCCGTGCGCACAGCGTTGAGCAACTGTAAGTCTTCGTGATCGAATCCCGAGGCGCTGAAAGCGACATCCTGATTGACCGGGCGTCCGGCCACCGCCAGGGTGTTCAGGAATTGGCGCGCCCCGGCCGGTAATTGACGGATGCGCTCGTCCAACATCGTGGCCAACGTAATGCCGGCGGTCGCTGCGCCCTCGTTCATCATCGCGTAGTGCGAGAGCTGCTCGAGCAGAAAAGGATTTCCGGCCGCTTCCCGCACCAGCGAATCCACGAACGGCTTGCTGCCCATTTCGATTTCCGAAAGCAGCGATTGGGCCAATGCGGTGGCTTCAGCTTTTGTTAATGGATTGAGGCACAGCTCGTGGCAAGTTTCGCAACTGGAGTTTTGAAGCAGTCGCTTCAGAAAAGGTTTGGTGTCGATGTCTTCAGCACGAAAGCTGCCAATCAGGAGCAGCGAGGGGCCGTCGGGCGGTCGCAGCAGATCTTCCAGCAGGAGAATGCTGTCGGTATCAGCCCATTGCAGGTCATCAATCCAGATGACGAGCGGTTGGCGGCGCGCGAGGGCAGTCAGGAGTTCGCGCAACGCGCCGAAGGCCTGCCGTCGCAAGGTAAACAAGTCGCCGGTTTCGTGCCGGGTCGCGCGTTCGTCAAAGATCGCATCTACCTGCAACATGACCGGAAACAGCCGCGCGAGCGCCGGCGCATTCCGTGGTATTAACTGCGCCGTTGGTTCACGCCTGGTGGCGAGGTGCTTGCTGAGATTATCGACTACGCCATCGAGGGCCTTGTATGGGACTGACTCGCGTTCGTAACAACGGCCCTGAAGGATGATGGTGTTTTGAGACTCGCGCTTTACCTGCTCGAGGAACGTGCGCACCAGCGCGCTCTTGCCCATGCCCGCGAGGCCGCTCAGATAAACTGCGACGGTTTCACCGCTGCGCATATCACGAAAAGCATTGTGTAGTTCCGCCAGTTGGCGTTCACGACCTACGAAAACGGCTTCTCGATCCGGCGCCGCGTTGCGCGCGGCCAGCAGCGGCATCCGATCGCCGGTCAGGATGCGCACCACATCGGCTCCCGCCGGCCGATTTCTGGGGTTGCGCCGCAGAAGCTTCATGCACAAGTCATTCAGGTCCCTGGGGATGGCCGGATTGAGCTCGATCGGCTGGATCGGACGGCGAGTTTGTTTTTGCAGCATGACTTCGAAGAACTTTCCGGCGAAAGGCAATCGTCCGGTGAGCGCCTCGTAAAGCATCACGCCGACGCTGTACCAGTCGCTGGCTTGAGAAATCTGCTGTTGTGCACCCTGCTCGGGAGACATGTAATCAGGCGTGCCGACCAGAAGCGTGTCACGCAACTCGGGCTCTACATCCTCCACCAAACCGAAATCGAGAATCACCACTCGGCCTTCTGCGGTAACCAGTACGTTCGACGGTTTCAAGTCGCGATGAAGCTTACCGATTTCGTGCAGGTGGTGTACGCCTTCGGCCAGTTGCCGCAAAGCCGAACGCAGCCGCGACTCGTCCAGTTTGTATTGAGAAGACAAAGGCGCGGGTTCGTCGGTAAAAGCCGGCATTTCGCCGGACTCCTGAGAGAGATCCGAACTGTCAAATTCTTCGGTTTCAGCTTCCGAGTTGGCGCCGTCGGACCTTAGTTGCCGCGCGGGCCAGTCGTCATCGATGATTGCATCCTCGCTTTCCGGCCGCACATAGTCGGTGAAGGTCACGCCCTGAATCAATTCCATGGTAAAGAACCAGTGGTAACCTTCGGACATCAACTCGTGCAGCTCGACCAGGTTCGGATGTGAAACATCCGCCAGCGTGCGGAACTCGCGTTTGAAGCGGTAGATGTGATCGGGCTCGGCGCGGCTGAGAGTTTTTAGAGCGACGGTCTTGTCGATGCGGCGATCGTGAGCTTCGTAGACCACGCCCATGCCGCCTGCGCCGAGTTTTCGACGCAAGCTAAATCGTTCAGTACCGACGAAATCTGTGGGAAGCTCGGCCATGTAAGCTTTCAATTGTTTTCCGTTGGGCGACGAGAGTGATTTGACAGATGGGTAATTGTGCCTTACATGATTTGCGCGATCAAATTCAGAGAGGAGTCAAAATGGACTGGCGCGTGTTCCTGACTACTTTCGGAATAATTTTTCTGGCGGAGATGGGCGACAAGACCCAGTTGGCGGCGATGACCATGGCAGCTGAGAAGAAGCGTCCATGGGAAGTCTTCATTGCCGCGTCCCTGGCGCTCGCCGTCGTGTCCGCGATCGGCGTTATCGTCGGCAGCGCCCTCGGGCACTATTTACCGCTCTTGTGGATCAAGCGAGTCGCCGGATGCGCCTTTATCGTAATCGGAGTGCTGGTGCTTACCGGAAAGTTCTAAGTAATCCAATGCCACAGACACGTCACGTCGAACGTCATTTCACCGCGGGCGCATCCGTCCGGGACATTGTCATCGGCATGTCCGATGGACTGACGGTCCCATTCGCCCTGGCGGCTGGGCTCACCGGCATTGCGACGGCGGGGGCGGACATAATCGTTACCGCGGGACTCGCGGAAATTGCCGCCGGTTCGATCGCCATGGGCCTGGGTGGTTATCTCGCCGCCAAGAGTGATGCCGAACACTATGTTAAAGAGCGCGAGCGTGAGAAGCGCGAGGTAATCGAGATCCCCGACGAAGAAAAACGCGAGGTCGCGCAGGTCTTTCATTCATATGGCCTGAGCCATGAAGAAAGCGCGCCAATCGTCGAGGCCCTGTCGAAGCAACCAAAGAAATGGGTCGACTTCATGATGCGTTTCGAGTTGGGCCTGGAAAAACCGGATCCGAAGCGCGCCTTTGTCAGTGCCTTCACGATTGCCGCGTCGTATGTAGCCGGTGGCTTGATACCGCTGGCCCCTTACATCGTCGCCCACTTCGTCAAACAGTTGACTGTCGAGAGTGCCTTGCTGCTCTCAGTCGCAGTGACGCTGGTTGCGCTTTTCATATTTGGTTTTGTCAAAGGACGCTTCACGGGCACACGCCCATTGCGCAGCGCGCTGCAAACCGCCCTCATTGGAAGTGTCGCGGCCGGGGCGGCGTTCCTGATCGCACGTGCGATTGGATAGTCGACAGATTACGCGGTCAGTGGTTAGTGGTCAGTGGTCAGTGGTTGGTCGTGGTATCAAAAGGTCAACGAGGTATCCGTGACTACTGACAACGGGCTCCGGACAACTGACTGCGTTTATCTGTGAAATCTGGGGATTTCCGCATGAAACTTCACGTCGGCACCAGCGGGTACAGTTACAAAGAATGGAAAGGCATTTTCTATCCGGAGGATTTGCCGGCGAAAGAGATGCTCGCGTATTACGCGACAAAATTGCCCGCCGTGGAAATCAACAACACGTTCTACCGGTTGCCACAGGCCGGCATGATCGAAAACTGGAAGAATCAGGTCCCGCCCGAGTTTCGCTTTTCGATCAAAGCCACTCAGCGCATCACCCACATCAAGCGTTTGAAGAATGCCGTCGAAGAAACGAAATATCTTTTGGAGACGGCCGGATTGCTGCAAGAAAAATTAGGAGTGGTCCTGTTTCAGCTTCCCCCGAATTCAAAAAAGGATGCCGAGCGTTTGCGAGATTTTCTCGCGCTGCTCCCGCCTGCCACGCCCGCCGCTTTCGAGTTTCGTCATGAGAGCTGGTTCGACGCTGAAGTTTTCGATTTACTTCGCGAGAAGAACTGCGCGCTGGTCGCGTCCGACACAGATGAAAAGCCCTTGACGGAAATCGTCAGCACCGCCACCTGGGGTTATCTGCGCCTGCGCCGGGTTAATTATGAACCCGATGATTTGAGTGAATGGATGCGGCGGGTTCAGGAGCAGAAATGGAAAGATGCCTTCGTCTTCTTCAAACATGAAGACGAAGGCACCGGACCAAAACTGGCAGCACAATTTATTGAGCTGTCACCACCGGCGGTAGCGGGCGGTAAAACTTTCTCCGCATAGATCAACTGCCGCCTACTTGATCTTGATACCCGCGCCGGCGCGCCAGTTGTCCTGACGCTTACCGTTAAAGAATGTCGGCACGTAATCCAGCATGATCGGGCGAATGTCGATGTGCTCGCTGGCATGAATATCCAGTCCGCCGCCCAGGGCCATGCCGAATGCAGTATCAGCCTTTCGCCGGGACGAGAGCCGATCGTCGAAATCCACACGCATGTGGGTGATACCAAACAACGCGTGACCGAAAGGCGTCACGACTGAATTGCGCCAGTTGTAACGCGGCCCAATCATCAAATCGTAGCGCTGCGCGCTGGCATTGAATATCCGCCCTGAGTTGATGTCAGCGTAGCCCACGTTGTTCCATGAACCGGTGAAGCTGGTAACAATGCCGACATTGCGGTGGATGTTCTGATTGAACTCAGCGGTGATGCCGTTGTAGTTCGTGCGTTCAGACGCAAAATCAACCCGCGCGCCGTTAAAGGTCGCGGAGCCATTCCTATCAAAATGATCAGCGTTGTTATCCGCCCGCGTGTAGGCATAACCGACATAGAACTCATAAAACGAGTAGTCGTCGCGTCGGTTCTGGGCAAACGCCACCGGTGCACACATCAGGGCAATCAGGAGCAAGAGAAAGAATCTGGTCATGCTAGCGCCTCCTTGTCGGTCGCTCGGTATAGAAACTGAGATTTACGGGTATATTAATACAACTAATCCGGAAAAGATTCCCAAATTTTTCGGCAAATTGGCTGTTTTCTATCATACGAGCCGGCCCCGCCGTCAGGGGGTCATCTCAAAAAGCCTAAAATGAAGCTACTTTTGAAATCATTCATCCTTACGTGCCTGGTTCTTACACCGCTGGTTGCCGGGCACGCACAATCCACGGATCCGGTTAAAGAGGCCCAGCGCCTCGCGCGCGTAGCCCAGGTTGCGCAACAACAGGGCCGCCTCGACGATGCCATTAAGGCTTATCAAACGATCACGGTGGTAGCTGCAGGTTCGCCGCGGATTGCCGCAGCCGCGCACCTCGCCATTGGAAATATCTACATGAAGACAGGGAAGTTCGCGGAAGCCGCGGCTGCTTTTCGGAAAGCCACGGCGCTTGATCCGAATTCTCCGGAAGCGCTGAACAATCTTGGCGAGGCGCTCGGCGAGTTGAAGCAGTACCAGGCGGCACTGTCGGCGTTTCAAAAAGCCGCCGGGCTCGATCAGGGATTTCTGAAGGCGCGCTACAACGTGGGCGTGACTTACGACCGGCTCGGACAAATGAAGTACGCCGAGTTCATCTATCGCATCCTGATTCGTGATTTCCCCAACTTCGCCCTGGCCTATGACAGCCTGGCAGTCTCGCTTTCGAAGTCAGGCCGCGCGCGCGAAGCCATACCCTTTCACGAGAAAGCGATCGCCCTCGCGAAAGATCCTTCCTTTCACTACAACTTTGCGGTGACTTATCTGGTCCTGGGTGATGTGCGGAAAGCGCAGGAGCAGCAGCAAAAACTTCGCAGTCTGGATCCGGCTATGGCTCAGCACCTGAGTGCCGTGATCGCCAAACGTCAGCGGTAATTTTGGAGTGCGTCACCGCACTCAACGTCTCAAAAATTTCCCGAGCAGGTCTCGTGGCCACAGTCACAATCGATTTCGATTGTCTTGCCGGTTCCTTCGCAGGACGCACTGCAATACTTTCCGTCGGGTTGAGGTGGACACGAGCACGCCGGATTTTGACATTTGTTTTCGTCTGCCATGATTTCCTCCAAACAATTAATGAGCGCGCAGAGCTTAGCACAGCCAGAGACCCACGCGTAGTTCGACGTTCGGGTTACTTTAATTTAGCCGGCGATAAGTTGCCAACCTGACGTGAGTTCGGAACTAAGGGCAGCCGTTTCCGGGGGCACCCGGCGTTTTGTCGTCTATTACCCCGTTGCAATCATTGTCGAGTTTGTCACAAACTTCGGTGCCGCCCGGGTGCACAGTGGCGTTGGTGTCGTTACAATCGCGAGCGCCCACACATTGACTTCCGACGCCGTATCCATCGCGATCCTGATCTACACAGTTCGGAGTTGGGGACGGAGTTGGAGACGGGCTGGCCGGCGGTCTGGTTTTTACCTTGGGTTTTTGCTCTTGATCACGCATTACTGCCGCCGTTGTGCCAATTGTCATAACGAGCGCGGCCAATAGACTGAGGGTGAACGCTTTCCAACTACGCATAATGGGATTTTCCTTTCGAGGGGTGCAAAACCTACTAATAAGGCGGCGAGCTTAGCACAGTCGCTGCACGGTGGGTACACCGAGCAAGTTCTTGTCAGCCTGGCGTTCGGGTTTAAGGATCTTCTGTTACGGGCGGCGCCTTTATTCCGGCGCGCCGCGTGATTTTAGCAAGGTCACGATTTCTGCATAATTGCGTTCCCGCGCCAGCGCCAGCGCTGTCTGCCCCTCTTTGTTCTTGCTCTTAAAGCCCGCACCTGCATCCAAAAGCGCCTGAACACATTCAAGACTGCTGCCGCTCACGGCTTTAATCAGTGCCGTCTCGCCGTAACTGTTTCGTTGGTCGAGGTCGGCATTCGCTGCGGCCAGGAGTCTCACCGTCTCAATACGTCCCGCCTCGGCGGCTGACATCAAGGCCGTATTGCCAAACTTGTCCTTTGTATTAACCTCAGCTCCTCTTTCCAGCAGCAGGCGCGCAAGTCGCGGGTCTTCATTAAGGACGGCAAGCATGAGCAGGGTCTGACCGTCCTCGTTAAGGTCACGGTCGGCTCCCCGGTCGAGGAGCATTTGAAAACTCTCAAACTTCCCGGAGGATGCGATGACCATCAATGCGGTGTTGCCGTCTTCGTTTCTCACGTTTAGATCGACGCCCGCGTCGAGCAGGACCGTGAGGGCTTCTTTAGTGTTGTTTCGGGCCGCATTGAACAGACAAGTTTCTCCCTCGCTATCGCGGGCATCGACCTGGGCGCCGGCTTCGATCAGATCTCGCAAAACCTTCGCCGTGGCTGACGAAGCCGCAATCATCAGGGGACTCGCGCCCGAGTCATCCCTCGAATTGAGCCTGGCGCCAATCGAGATCAGATCTCTCAACAATTCCGGCGTGGTGTTATTCGATACGTACATGAGCGCGGTACGCCCACCGCCATCGCGCAGATTAATGGCAGCGCCATAAGTTAAGAGTGCTGCGACAATCTCCCTGTTGCCGCGCTGAACGGCTGCGGTCAAGGTCGACATTCCGTACCGCCGGTTGGGTTGATTCAAGTAAATGTCGGTGGAGGCGAGTGCCTGAACTTTTTGCACATCGTTTTCCTGGATGGCTTTGAAAAGCGGATCTTCGCTTTCCATGAAGGCCGCCATCGCTCCCATGATGGAAAACACAATGCCGCGTTCCGTCATTTGAAGATCCAGAGTCAAAGGCTCCGTGCCGGTTACCGTTCCGGTCTGTATTTCGGTGCGGAATCCTGTCTTTCTCGCCCAAAGCAAATAGTCGCCATGAGGCAGGAAGTGGAACGAGTACTCTCCGAGGCCGGAGGAAACGACGCTTCGCTCTTCACCGGTTTCCCGATCGACAAGAAAGACCGTGGCGCTTGAAATCGCAATTCCTTCATGCGTCTTGATCACGCCCATTACGCTCGATCTGAATTCGTCGATCAATGGCTGGGATTCGTGTTCTGTGCGGATCAATTCGACCGCGGCGTTTCGTTCCTCGAGCCCGGTGGAGGTTTGGTTCTGGGCCATCGCGGTCGAGATACTGATGGTGGCCGTGAACGCGCTCGCGGCGAGCCGCGACACCCGGCGCCGAATCCGGTAAAGCTTTTCCGGCATCTTTCTGCTGAGCATGCCCCCGTTTGGCTTTTGAATAAAACGCACGCAAAGCCGCCCCTGCGACTGTTCCACAAGTTGCAGCGCTTTCGCCCGCGTCAGGCTAGACAAATCATTTACGTGCAGATTGCAGTGCTCGCAGAACCGCACTTGATCGTTGCCGGTCATCGCATCCCATTCGGCATCGCAGGGCGCGGGAATGCTCATTCGATCGAAAGAACGGAAGGACGCTGGCATGGCTTGGCTCCTTTCAACGGCTCAGTGTCAACGGAGATCCGGGGAGAGATCCCCTGTCTTACACGCGGGCTTAGACAACGGACAGAAAGCTATGTTCCGGAGGCCATTCGTAAGCCCCCGGTCAGTTTCATTTCACCTGAAATCTGGTGGGCGCCACGACCGCACGCGCGTCAGGATTGTAGTAATCGTAAACAAGTGATGCGGCCGTTTGCGCGTTTAATCCAAACCGCGGCTTAAACTTGAAATCGAATCTTGTACCTCCGGCGCGCGGCCAAAGATACAGGACCACGCGATCGGGCTGAACGTCATACTGGCTGATGCTCTGATCCGATACCTTGAGCGCCCGATCAAGTGAAGCCCGATCGACATCGGCCCCCGGCGGCAATCCGATTTCCGCCAACATCATTCCGTAACCGTGGAAGCCAATGCGTTCGGCTTCAACATGGCAGGTAATCTCTTCGCTAACCCTTGCTTCGGTCTTGTCATACTTTGTCGTCAGCCGCAGACTGCTGGATTGAGTGGATCCCGCCCAGGGAACGTAATAAGTTGCCACGGCCTGGACTGAAGCCGGCGAAGTTTCACGGCCGCGCCTGATCTCAATCTGATTTCGTCCCGCTTGCATAGCACCAGTCAAGTCAATTGCCACGGGCCCGGTCACTTTATTACGCGGCGGCAATTGGATCGCGGGAAGTGCTTTCCCATTGACGACAATTTCCGCAGTTGATGGCGCGTCCAAATTTCCCAAGAGGTCGCCTTCGCGCGACAGCAGCGCCAGCAAGGCATCGAGCACATTTATCGTTCCCTGGGTTGAATGCCAAACGCCGTAACGATCCTTTTGTTTGAGCAGGAACAAAATGCCGCTGCGGACCAGGCGATCGGTTTCGGGACTGCGATCAGTCCGCGCCAGCGCCTGTACCGCCAACGCGGTCGTCTCGATACGTCCGGCCAGTCCCCACCCGTAAAACGGAGTGTTCGTTTCCAATGACCAGTAAGTTGCCCCCCGGTCTTCGCGTGCCAATTCGCGTAGTTTTGCCAACCGCTGGCCCGCGCGAGTTCGATCGTCAACTTCAAGCGCCGCTAACATGTACGATGCGATTAGGTAAGGCTCATCGATTTCGTCGAGGCGCGGCCCCAGATACTCCAGCGCTCGCTTGAGTTCCGGCGTCATCACTTTGATCGGTTTTTGGTTTGTCTTGTCGGTATCGTTCTTGACTGGAGCCGCCGTCATTCCCAGAACACGCGCGACGTACGCCGTAAGCATTGCCGTGCGCCGCTTGTCTTCGCCTTTGTCCCAATAATTAGCCGGCCAACTGCCATCCGCGCGTTGTTGCTGAACGAGCCACGTGCGCGCCTGACTGATCACGTTATCGTCGACATCGATTATTCCGCGCGCCTCGCTCAGAAACCGCAACGCGTAAGCGGTCAAAGCCAAATCCGGATCGCCATCGCCCCAATAGGTAAAGCCGCCGTTCTCGTGTCGATAGTTCAGCAACCGGGCATAACCGTCACGAAGATAGCGCTCAGCCTTTGCGCGCAAAGGAGAATCTTGTCCGGTCTGCTTGTAGTTTCGCAGCAGCAACAAACTTGGATAACTGGAAGAAATAGTTTGCTCGCCGCAACCATAAGGCCGTTCGAGAATGGCTTCGACGCTTTCCGCGACGTGCCCCAGCAGGTTCGGATAGATCTTCAGTTCGGCTTGTATCGAATTTTGAATGACCGTGGGCGGAATGTCGATCGTGAGGTTGCCTTTGTCCAGAACCACATCGCCGGCAGTCAAAGATTTCTCTTCGCCGTCAGGGTGCACGGTCACCGGCTTTTCAATGGCGTCGTTGGCGTCAGCGGCCATTGCCGTGATTCGTTGTTTCCCGTCCTTTACTGAAGCGTGGGCGCGAAAATCAAACGTGCCGCGCGCCGCGTCACCGGCCGCCACGTCAACGCTTTTTGTTGCGGGCCCTAGCAGTGCGAACCAGGGCTCGGGCTTGATTTCCAGATTAACGTTCTGAGACCGCTCCAGATAGTTGCGCACCACGATCGGCAAAGAAATCTCGTCGCCTTCAGTGAGCACACGCGGCGGATCGTGTTCGACAAAGAAAGGCTGAAAGGCTTTGATTTCTTTTTCCACCGTGCCAATCCGTCCATCTTCAGTCGAAGCGATTACCGACAGCTTCCAGGTCGTGATGTTATCGGCGAGTTTGAACTTCAGTTGCGCGTGTCCCTGTTCGTCCGTTTCCAGCGAGGGTTGCCAGAGAAGAGTTTCGGGGAAGTATTCACGGAGGCGAGGCGTCGTCGCCTGTGACGCGCCCGGCTTGGTTGTGCGTTTGACGCTTTTGAGCTCAAGCAACTGCCTGCTACTAAATTTTTCGCCCAACAGAGCTGATGTGGCTTGCACCATCTGATCGGCGCCGGCCGAGACGGTCACTGTCTCGCTAATCTGGCCAACATTCAGGACTACGTCAATTTCAAGGATGTTGGAGACGCGTACTAACACGTCGGTGATCACACTCGTCTTGAAATTGACTGCATCAAATCGCAACTCGTAAAGACCTGGCGAGAGATTTGCGAACGCGTACCTGCCGTTGTCGTCGCTCGACGTGGTATAGCTCTGCGAATCCTGCGATCGCGTTGCCGTAACAGTTGCGTGGGGGATCGCCGAGCCGTTCGGGTCGGTTATCTTGCCGGTAATCGCGCCGCTGAATCCGGAAAACACTACGGGCGATCTGATCACTTGAGGTTTCGGGTCGTCACCGGACTGCTCTGTCGAAACGCCTACGAATGTGGCCACATTGAAATCGTCAGGTGTCCCGATCTTGCCATCTTCACCCATGCTGCGCAGATGAATAGTCGCCGCCCGCGATGTCACTGGCGTAATTTTCGTATGCTGCACAGGCGCCTCGCCGAACCTCGATCGATTCTGGATTTCAATACGATCGCTATAGAAGGGCTGGATCGTGAACGCCGCGTAATAAGATCGACCCCATGGATCGCGCAGGCTCTCGAGAGGCTGTTCTGAATACCGCAGCGCCTCGCTGAGTTCCTGCTCGTTTTGTGGAAATCGGCCTTGATGCTTGAGTTGCTCCGAGAGCAGAGTGTTTATGCGGGTACGCGTCTCTGCAAAGTAATCGATCTGGGAAGTCCAGATCACAAAGTCATCGCCGATATAGTAATGATCCATCGCGAACTTTTTGTCGGGGCCGCTGCTGCCGACTCTGATCACAAAATCGCTTTGTACGACTTCGAAAGAAAAGCGGTATGGCTGGTCCCATCGGTCACGAAGCGCGTCCAGGTCATGTCCCTGCTTCGCCGTTTCAGCGCGCAGGGTGTCAAAGTCGCGAATAAACCCGCCGGTGAGATGATGAGCGCGCACCGCCCGATTGATCGCTTCTCCCACAGGACGGAAGTAAGCCCAGCGGTTGCTCTCGACGAAGAAATCGTCATCGGTATTTGCTTGCTTGTCTGGTCCGGCACTATGAAAGCTCAGCACGTCCGACTGCCTATCAACTAAAAACAGAGGACGATAAGGATTGCCCCACGGATCGCGAACGGCCGGCAAATCAATTCCGGCATCCGAGAGGAACAGGCGTAGTTGTGATTCATTGTTGGGATACTGACCGGTCTTCGCATAGCGCGTTGCCAGGGCACGATCCACGGGCGCAATCTGCGCGCGGGTTACACCTGCAAATACCGTCTGCTCTTCTCCCTCGTAATTGTCTCCGCCAAAGAACACCGGGCGGTAATTCTGATTTTGTTTGAGCAGTACTTCCGCTACGAGTTGCAGATCGGGAGAGACGAGCCCCAACGGATTAACGCGCTGGAGATCGCGGAGCGTGACGCCGGCAATCTGGTCGTCGCCCCCTAAAACGTCGCGAATGGATCCATAGAATCCAATGGACTGATTTCCAAACTCGCCGTCAGTGCGAAACCTTTCATCGACTGCCGTATCAACTACGGCCAGACCGAGAGCACTGGCAATTCCACCTTTCGCGCCGCGCACGCGAAAACCGATCGTGGCTTCATCGCCGGGTCGGTGGCTGCCGGCCATCGGTTGAGCGTCAATTTTTAAATCCTGATCATGCGGATAAAGCACTGTCCGCGTACTTATCATTCCCTGCGAGTCGGTAAAATCAGCGTACGCGGCAATCGTCACGCGCTCTTTGAATTCAGCTTTGTAAGGAATTGTGACCTGCGCGCGCCCGTCCGCGAGCCTCACGGTTTGCGATTTGAGCACCACATTGTCACGTCCGACGTCGACTACGGCCCGGAGGTTTGGAATGGTCGAGGTAATCGACGCGACAATTGCATCACCGGGTCGATAGATCGATTTATCCGTTTCCACGCGTACTTCGTCTTCATCCTCATCAAAGTCAAAATCTTCTTCGACAAGCCCCTGCCTCCGCTGAGAATCTCGCGCGCGAATCTCGAGCTCGACCTCATCCTCGTCAAAGTCAGAAGGCAAGCGCAGTCCGCTTACCTTGGCGAGTCCGTAACGGTTGGTGCGCAGCGTGAGTAGTTGTTTTGGCTTTTCCTCGTCTCCTTCGTCTTCCTGAATCCCAATACTTACCCGGCAGGTCGCCGGTGCGCCATCGGCATAAAAAGTTGAGACGTAAAACTCGAGGGGAAGTTTTGGACTATAACTCTCTCCGTTTTGTATTACATACACATGGATGGATTCACGCGTGACGCGAAGATCGAAGCGCCGCTGCTCGGTGCGATTGGTTGTCGGATCAGTGAAGTAAGCAGCATAAGTAACGTCTTTGAAGCGGCGATAGTCATTATCGGCAATGGCCTCGTGATCATCCGCCAGATTCACGCGCGCCAAAAAGACGCCGTTTGCATCCGCTTCGCCTTCATACTTATCGCCTTCTTCGATGTCCCATTTTTGGTCTTTGTAATTCCACTCACGCTCGACTTCGCGTATCACGCGTACATGACCGCGCGTGAGCGGCTGGCCGAAAAGATAATCGGCGCTGACTTTAACCTCCGCATTTTGACCGGGAAGATAGTAAGGACGATCCGGTTGAACCTTTACTGAAAAGTTGGGCAGGTCATAGCGGCTGATGCGCACTTTAACGAGCGTCTGGCTTGCTTCTTCGCCTGCGCCCAGCGCAACCTTTAGCCAGTAGTCACCCAGCCGCGCATTTTCCGGAATATCCCAATCCACACTCGCCACGCCAAAGCGGGAACTCTTCACCGACTCGCGAAAGACATTAGTGTTCTCCGGATCTTCAATTCGAAAAACAACGTCCTGGTTGGCCAGGGCGCGCTTCGTGGGACTCAATGCCACAGCGCGCATGTGGAGGCTCTGGCCCGGCTGATAGAGTGGTTTGTCCGTGCTGACCAGGATCCGCGGAAACTGATCGACCAACACCTCGTTTTCCGCTTCCTCAATAAGGCCGCCACGTTGCGCGGTCACTTTGATCGAGCCGCCGGCGGGTCTTAACTCGTGCGGGAATTCCGGAAATCTCGCCGGCAGATCGAAGAACAGGAGTGCGTACCCCCTGGAATCGGTCAGCCCCGAAGCGGCAAGTTTTACGCCACCGCCGTCATCGTCTGTTTCCAACGTGAGCACTGCGTCGATGCGAACTCGGGCAGCGGGCTTTTCGGTGAGCGGGTGAGTTGTCTGCACGCGCGCCTGGTAACGCATCCCCTCGTGCGCCATCTGTGCGGCCGCCACACGCACCCTGAAAAAGTCAGGCGTGATCTCTGACAGCGAAACAAATCCCTCAGCCGCAACGGTGAACGGTTGTTGAGTTGAGGTGAGTCGATAATGAAGCCGGTACCAGAGAAGTTGCCGCCGCTCTTCTGCGCGCAACTGAGAGATGTCGTACGGCAGCACAAAGTGAAGCGTCTGCCGGCCACGACCGATGGAAGCCACCCGAGCGAAGCTCGTCCTGACCTGGTTTTGGGGATCGATTAGTTCGAGCTGTACCAGCTGATCGACAGCCGTGGGTAGCGAGTTTTCCAACGCGAGTGCCACGTCGACGCTGCGATGCTGAAACGAAACAATTATTGCTGACTCGTTTACGCGAACCGTCAGATCGGCGCGTGTCAGCGGCGCCAGAACGGGCAGAAGTAACAGGCAGAACAGGAAGAGAAGCCATTTGCGGCTCATGATTGCCTCCTAATTTCGGACCCGATCTTTCGACAGAGTTCAACTATGCACAGAAGAAACTTCTGCGCTCCGCTGGGTGGTTCTGTCGCTAATAAACTGCGTCGGCCTGAGGAGGCGCGCGGCGTCAGGATCGGCACTGAGTTTCTACAAACCGAAGTTTGTATAAATCAATCGCGAGCCCTGAGGAGAATGCATCGTGATTTGCGCGTGAGATGAAAGCGCGAACTGGTTGGTTGTAAATTCGACTGAAAAAATTTTGTAGGTGTGATCCAGAAATTTGGATCGAAGACTAAGACACAGCCAACGCCACCGCGATTTCAGCGGCCAGGCGCGCATTATTTTCGAGCAACGCGATGTTGGCGCGCAGCGTAGCGCCTTCGCTGCTTTCAGACATGCGCGCCAGCAGGAATGGAGTCAGCTCGCGTCCGCTAATATTTTTTTGCTCAGCCTCGGCGAGCGACTGATCCAGCGATCGTTGCAAAAGCGAACTCTCCACCTCGGATTCCGCGGGCACGGGAACGGTGACCAGCAGCGCAGACGCTAAACCCAATTGGCGTTGGGTGCGGAAAAGACCGGCCACGCCGGCGGGAGCATCGCAACGGACATCAATCGGCAACCCGCTTTGCCGCGAATAGAAGGCCGGCATTTCATCGCAACCGTAACCCACCACGGCAATGCTGTGAGTTTCCAGCCATTCACGCGTCGCCGGCAGATCCAAAACAATCTTCGCGCCTGAGCAGACGACAATCATCGGCGTGCGTGCGAGCTCCGGCAAATCGGCTGAGACGTCAGGCAGCGATCCGCGATGCACTCCGCCAATGCCGCCGGTGGCGAAGACCCGGATCCCGGCGCGATGCGCAATCCACATCGTCGAGGCCACAGTGGTTGCGCCATTCGCTCGGTCAGTCACAGCAATCGCGAGATCGCGCGTGCTGACTTTCTTGATGTCGTCGTGGTTTGCCAGGATTTCAATTTGATCTTCAGTTAAGCCCACACGGAGCTCTCCGTCGAGTAATGCGACTGTCGCGGGCGTGGCGCCGTTTTCTCTCACCATGGCTTCCAGCCGCCGCGCCGTTTCGAGATTTTGCGGCCGCGGTAGTCCATGTGCGATGACGGTTGATTCGAGGGCGACGACAGGTTTGTCGGCGGCGAGTGCTGATAGAACTTCAGGATTGATTTGTAAGAAGGATGCCATGTCTTTGCAGCTTGACGAGTTTATTCGCTCGCAGCCCTGGCCTTGTGACCTCTCCTTTGCATTCGTCGCTATTGTCGACGCGCCCCGGCTCCTTTCTTATTCAGCCGAAACACCGTCCCCCCACCGTTTTGTTTCTTCCATTCAACGTCGGCATCGATCATGCTGGCGCGCGCGCGAATGTTTGCCACGCCCCGGCCGGGCCGCTTTTTGGCGTCACCTTCGTCAAATCCGCGCCCGTCGTCAGCAATGCTCAATTCAAACTCGTTCGCCTGAGAAACTTCGGCGTTCATCTTAACGTGCTTCGCATTCGCGTGGCGGCAAATGTTGCTGAGGGCTTCCTGCGCGATGCGATAGATCTGGATTTGCGTGCTCGAGGGCAGATTGAGTTTCTCGTCCAACGCGTCGTCGCAGGCGAACTCGTAATCGAACCGGCACTCAGGCGCCGCATGCTCGACTGCGTGCGCGAGCGCGAACTGCAACGCGGCCGACAGTCCGACGTTTTCCAACGCCGACGGGCTCAGGTCCTCGCAAATGCGACGGACCTCCTGCGAGATTGATTCGATTTCTGAGCGCAACGCGGTCGGCGCCGAAGGTGCGCGGTTAAGCCGGACGTCCGCGGCTCCGGTCGAGGGAAGTCGATCAACCAGCAACGCCAGGTTGCGCAAATCAGCGAGGGTCTGATCGTGTAAGTCTCGGGCGATGCGCCGGCGTTCGGTTTCTGTTTCATTGGCCAGACGCAGTCGCGCGTCCGCCAGCTCGCGGTTGGCGGCGGCCAGCTCGGCGCTGGTGCGATGTATGCGGCGGTTTTGGAAATAACCCCAGGCGAGTGCAATCAACGCAAACAGCAACAGCACTGCAAGCGCTGTCGAAGTCCAGGGGAAGGGCGCGCGTCCCACGGTGAATTCGAACGAGAGCGGATTCGAAGGCGTCAGGTCTTTGGTGAAAGCCCGGGCCATTACTTTGTATTTGCCCGGCTTCAATCCTTCGATCGGGAATTGCGCATCATGCGTGAGCTTCTGTTTGATCGATTGCCCGCCGGCATCGAAAAGCACAAACGCATATTGAAATTGTTCGGGAAAGGTGCGGCTGCTGTTGGCCGTCACGTCCAGCAGCAGACTGTTCTGAGGATAATCGAGCTGCAGACCTGAACGCAATTCATCGGCAGTATGGATGCGCTTGCTGATGATCCGCTCAGGCCACAAAGCAGGTGGCACGCGTCCCGGTTCGTAATGCGCCACACCACGATTCGTACCGATGGTCACTCGTTCGGTTCCATCGGCCGCGCGCTCAGGCAGAATTGCAAATGCTCTTTGCGACGGCAATCCCTGCTCAATGTCCATGCGCGAAACCACTGCGCCGAACTGATCGTCGAGGACTGCTTTGAAAACTCCGTTACCAACCGTGGCGCACCATACCTGCTTTGACTGATCGCTCGCCGTGCCGATTACCACGTGACGCGCATTGACTGCCGGAATAATCTCTTTCAATCGTCCTGACTGAAGAAGAAACACTCCCTTGCCGGTCGCCAGCCACAGAGATGACCCGTCCGCAGCCGCCGACCACACGGCTTCGCCTTTCAGCTTGTCCAAAGCGCTGTCGGTTACCGTTTGTTTCCCGTCAAAGAAGAAAACGCCTTGCGTAGCCGTGCCGATGATCAGTCGATCGCTGTCATCCCTCGCCAAACAAGTCACTTCACGCACCTGATCGCTTGCCGAAGCCTCGGGCCATGCCAGCGAGCGCTGCGATCCTTCAAGCTTCTCGACGCCGTAACCGTACGTGGCGATATAAGTAGTGCCGCCCGCGTTTGCGATCGCGCGCACACTGTCGCCTTGCGGCAATCTCGCGCTCACGCCTGCCGCGGGCGCGAATGTGAGGCCGGATGATCTTGAAACAAATGGGCCGCCTGCCGTTGCCACGATGACGCGGCCGGCGTTGTCAGCATCAATTGCAAAGACTGTTCGCCGGCCAAGTTCCGGAATCGCGCGCCAGACTTTCGCGGATTCTTCATATCTGAACAAGCCGGAGTTTGTCCCTGCCAGCAGTTCGCCGCCGGGCGCACGAGCGAGCGCGCGCACATAATTTGCGCTCGCGTCGCCCGAAATACTTTCCGCGCGCATCGCATGCGGATCGTAACGGCACACACCTTTGTCGGTGCCGAACCAGACCACCTGTTCGCGATCGATAAAAACCGTGAACACATGATCAGACCTCAACGCGCCGCCCGTTTCCTGAAAACTGAAACGCGTTTCGGGCTTTCCGTCGACAAGGTGAAATGCCCCGCGCCCATCCGTCGCTACCCAGATGTCCTGGTTCGCTCCGCGGGTGATGCCGACTACCGGACCGGTCGTCGCGTTGATTCTCAAAGGCTTTAGTGGATCAGTCTGATTGAAGAGCGCATTCTCGTCAGGTCTGCCGCGCGCCCCTACCCACAATCGCCCGCGATCGTCGGTTTCAACGGCATTGATAAAAAAGCTGCGCGGCTTGCTTTGAATTTCTTTGGCCTGGTTGTTCTCGAGAGCGATCAACCCGCGACTCAGCGTAGCGGCGTAAATCGTGTCGTTTAGAAAAGCGAGGCCGGTGATCTTTAGCGCGCCCGGATGATCCTTGTCGGCGCTTTGCAGCGGTTGATCGGGAATCATTCGCACGGAAAAAGTAGCGGATGGTCTTGCCGCGGCTTCAGCTGTGGAGGAAGGTGATGCGCTTTGCGGTGAAACCTGACAATCAAAAACAACACCATCCTCAGTGGCGATTAAAACCCGCCCGCGCTGCGGCGAGATGATCGCGGTAATGACCTTGCCCTGCGTCTCTTTGATTAGATCAAACTGGCCATCGGCCAGGCGCGTCGCGCCCGTTTCTGTGCCAATCCAGAGGGCTTGATCCTGATCGACCTTCAGCGCTGTCACGCGTCCACCGGGCAAACCACGCGCGCTAATCGCCTGGGTTCGTCGTCCATCGTACTTGGCCAAACCTCCGTCAGTGCCAAACCACATGATGCCATCCGGAGTCTGCGCAATCGCGTGCACGCGATCGGATGGCAGCCCATTGAACAACGTCACCGCACCCCATTGATGCAGACTGGGCGGTGGTGTTGGCGAAGGAGAAGGAGATGGCGAAGGCGATGGAGAGGGCGAAGGTGTTGATTGAATTGTTGGTTGTGCTGGTTGGTTTTGTGAGAAAGCAATGAAGGCGGAAGGCAGTAGGCAGATGGCAGAAAGCAGGAGACAAGCCCCAGCAATCATGAGGACGCATGCGCCCCGATAAGATCTGAATCCAAACATCTAGCGTTTGCGCGTCTTTGACTCTTCGCGCTTCTGCTCTTCAATAAACTTCTTCCGGTCGCGCTCGATCCAGCCTTCGAGATCTACCGACGCTTTTTCCAGTTCGTCGTTGTTCAGCAGACCACGTCGCAGCGCTTCAAAGAACGCGCGCGTGCGGACGTTGTAGGCCAGCTTTTCATAAGCTTCGTGCGGCGTGCCCTCGGGAATCGTGATGAAAAGTTTTTCGTAGAGCGTAGCCAGGCGGCTCTCGACACCGCGCAAGCTCAAACTGCATTTGCGGGCGATGGCCCAGTTCGACAAGCCAAGTGCGAGAAAGTAAAGCGCTTCGGCTTCAAACTCGGTAAGCAGCGGGCGCTTGAATGAATCCTTGAAAGCCGGATCGATCATGTCGGCGCCGTCTTCCAGCACCGCGGCCACGAAACGCAGGAAGCGCGACTCGGGATTATTTTTGTGAATGAAGCCGTAGGCCGGGGGCGGATCGACTGATTTAACGATCTTGCGAATCTCGTTGATGTAGATCTCGTGCGGAAACTGGGTCCAGAAAATGATGCGCGCGGTGGGAAAGTCGCGCCAGATGGCCCGCGCGGCTTTCACGCCGGAAAGCTTCGGCATCTGAATGTCGAGAATGCACACCTCGGGTTTCTGCTGCAGCGCGAGCTTGACCGTCTCTTCGCCATCACCGGCTTCGAGCACCGGAGCATGAGAAGGAAAATCGCGCTCGAGTATCTCGCGCAAATAGGCGCGTTGGGCCACGTTGTCTTCGGCAATCAGGATGGACATGGACATGATTCTAGCTCAATCCGGTTTTTGATACTCCATTGGCAGATATTGAAAACCCGGATGACGGGTTAGCGTCGCCTAATGCTAGCCGGGTCGAAAAGCTGGCAGGCTTCTTCAAAAAGTTTCCATCCATGCCGACACCAGCGCGGTCAGGACTGCTACAACCACAACACCGAAGATGACGGCAAGGAAGCGCTTCACCATCACATCAGGTTTACATCGGCCCCAAGCAGTGTTGAATGTGGCTCGCCACACAAGGATGCGCGGCTGCACCGCCTGGGTCGTTGCACGCGTACCGGCTCCGCAGGAGCCTAAGGTTCATAGTTCAAAGATGGTTAGGGTTTTGGCAAGCTCCTTTAGGAGCGCAATCATCCGGGGCCAATATTGGGCTCATAAAGGAGCCGGCATATCCCACGAGCCGCGATTCTATAAATATTCCGCTCCTGACGGAGCGACGATCTTGATCTCCAGCGCAATAATTTCGCTCCCCTCTTTGTCCGCCGTTCGCTATGTGATAAATCTCTTCGCCATGAAACTACATCGATTGTTAATGGCAATACTCATCTCGTTACTGGTTCTCGTTCTGATCAGCACGACGATTCCAGCCGGGGCACAGCGACCTTCGACAAATCAGCGACGGCCAACTTCGACCCGTTCAACACGCGATGAAGCGCTCTGGCAGCGGGCGCTGGCGATTCACCGCCGCGCGATTGTCGTCGATACGCATAACGACGTCACCACCCCGATGACGAATGATGACTTCGATCTGTCGGGCACGCCGCCTACCCCCTATCGCACCAACATTGAGCGCATGAAAAAAGGCGGACTGACTGCCCTGTTTTTTTCGCTCTACATCAAACCGTGGTACGTGCAACACGGAGGGGCGGCGCGGCGGACGTTGGACATGATCGATTCCGTCCATCGAGCGGTTGAACGCCATCCGAACGAGTTAATGCTGGCGACCACCGCGGGTGACATTCGCCGCGCTAAGGCACAGGGCAAGACCGCTTGTCTGATGGGCATCGAAGGAGGGCACGCGATCGAAAATTCGCTGCCGACACTGCGCGTGTTTTACCGGTTGGGCGTGCGCTACATGACGCTGACCTGGAACAACACGAACGACTGGGCGGACGCGGGCCGCGGCGAACGAAGACACAACGGGTTGAGCGATTTTGGCAAAGAAGTGGTGCGTGAGATGAATCGCCTCGGCATGCTGGTCGATGTCTCGCACGTATCGGACAAGACGATGAGCGATGCGCTCGAAGTTTCGAAAGCGCCGGTGATTGCTTCGCATTCATCAGCGCGCGCTCTCAGCAATGTGCCGCGCAACATTCCCGATGATTTGCTGAAGCGAATTGCGAAAAACGGTGGCGTGGTACAGGTGAATTTCTACAGCTACTTCATCGACAAAGACACGGTGGGTCCGCAGGCGGACGATCGCGGCCTGCGCCTCAAGAGCCAGCAGGAAGCGCTCACGGCAAAATATGCCGACGACCCCGAACGGCTGGCCGAAGAGAGCGACAAACTCGAAGCTCAATATCCGTTGCCGCCCCTGGCGATTTCAAAGCTCATCGACCACATCGATCACATTGTGAAAGTTGCGGGCATCGATCATGTTGGTTTGGGTCCGGACTTTGACGGAGCGAATGACTTTCCCGAAGGCGCGCGCGACGTATCGATGTTACCGAACATTACTTACGAGTTATTGAAGCGTGGGTATACCGAACCGCAGATCAGAAAAATTCTGGGCGAGAATCTCTTGCGGGTCTTTACGCAGGCTGAGTTGGTGGCGAGAAGGACCAGCCGGTCGATCAGTGGCGGCGGGAGCACGCGAAGGATTAACAGGAACTAATCCACAGATTTCGCAGATAAAGCGGTCAGTAGTCAGTAGTCAGTGGTCAGCAGTCCAAGCTCAAGATCATCCGTGACCACACACTACGAACTACTGACAACGGACCACTGACTGCCTTCTTATCTCTGTAATCTGCGCAATCTGCGGATAAACAAAGGCTCACGAATGAAAATCCTTTCAGGAAGATCACACGTGAGCCTCGATTGTGGACAGTGCCAGTGTTAGCGCCTGGTCTCTTCGTTCTGTCCGCCTTCTTTTTGACCGCCGCCTGGTTGCTGGCCGCCTTCCTGGCCTGGCTGTTTTTGCTGGTCGCCTTGGCCACCGCCGGCTGAGCGATCGTCTTGCGGATTACGTCCCGGGGCCTGTTGGCCGCCCCCGCCCGGGGTATCCTTACCGCCTTGCTGGATGCCTTGATTTCTTTCTCTGTCGTCTGCCATATCAATCCTCCCCTTTTTGATCGTTGATTAAGAAGTTTTTGACCGTCAGAGAGAGACGGCCTACACAAAACTCTCTTCATCAATCTGTATGCCAAAAGAAATTCGGTGCGATCACGCGCGGCAGTACGTTTTGAGATTCGTAAGCAAGCATTCAAACGATACAGTCAGCATAAAAGCAGAACACGACAGCAAGCAGTAAGCACTAAGCAGGCAGAACCGCCTACGGTAGCGGGCGGTTGATCTCACGAACTATAATCCTGAGAGAAATGCTTAACGCCGGGGTTTACATTCACATTCCGTTCTGCCGCGCGCGCTGTTCCTATTGTGACTTTGCGACGGGAATGTACGCGCAGGAGAGTGCGGCACGTTATGTCGACTCGCTAACCCACGAAATATCAACCTGGTCGGAACTTTCCGAGCCCGAACCCGTGGACACGATCTATTTTGGCGGCGGCACGCCTTCCTTGCTGACGGCCCGTCAAATCGAAGTTGTGCTCAACGCTGTCCATGCACGTTTCAGCATTGATCCGGGTGTGGAAGTCACCATCGAGATTAATCCGGCCTCAGTCTCAGACGCGGATTCGCACGAAGCAGAATTGCCGGCACAAAAGCTCCTGGACTTTCGCCGGCTCGGAATTAATCGCGCGAGTTTCGGCGCGCAAACCTTCGATGATCGCGAGCTAAAGTTACTTGGACGAACGCATGATGCAGCGGCCATTGCCGATACGTTCGAACAACTGCGCCGGGCCGGATTCGAAAACATCAACTTTGATTTGATTGCCGGTTTGCCGAATCAGACGCTCGCGGGGTGGGAACGAAATCTCGAACAAGCGTTGCGACTCAGGCCTGAACACTTGTCGCTTTATTTACTCGACGTGCATGAAGGCACGCCGCTGGCGGATCAGATTAGTCGCGGCATGCGCCCCCGCCCTGACGAAGACCTGGCGGCGGAAATGTATCGCGTGATGATTGAGCGGGTTTGTGCGGCCGGTTATCAGCATTACGAAATCTCTAATTTTTGCCTGCCCGGCTTTGCGTCGCGGCACAACACCAAGTACTGGATTGGCGCGCCGTATTACGGCTTTGGGAACTCAGCGCATTCATATGATGGAGCGCGCCTTCGTTGGGCAAACGAGCGTGATGCCGCAAGGTATGTTCACGTCATTGACTCGGGAGAGTCGCCGGTGGTCGAACGAACGGTGCTGAATGAAGATGATGCCCGCTCGGAATCAGTTTTTCTGGGCCTGCGGCTGATGAGCGGAATCGATCTGCAAAATTATCGCGAGCGGTTTGGCAGAGATCTCCGCGAGCAGTATGACGGCGAACTGGGACGTTTATGCGAAGCGGGCTTGATTGAACTCGATCGGAACTCGCTGAGATTAACCACCAGAGGCGCTCTTCTATCTAACGAGGTGTTTAGTCTGCTCGCCTGAAAAGCGCCGTAGGCGCGAAATATTTATAGCGAGCGTTTCCCTTTCCTTTGAACGAGCTCCGTCAGGAGCGACATGTTCCGCTCCTGACGGAGCTGAACAATAGGGTTGAGTTTGAGGTCTATAAAGATTTTGCTCCTAACGGAGCTTGGAATCTTTGAACTCAAATCTCGTGACTCAACAACCCATCTCTTAACTTCGGTTCAAACCACGTTGATTTGGGCGGCATGATTTGGTTCGCGTCGGACACTCGCAGCAAATCGTCAATCGTCGTGGGATAAAGTGAGAAGGCCACCGCTGCCTTGCCTGAGTGCACCAGACTTTCCAACTCTTGCGTGCCCCGAATGCCGCCGACAAAGTCGA
Organism: Pyrinomonadaceae bacterium; assembly: GCA_035274925.1. Classification (GTDB taxonomy): domain Bacteria; phylum Acidobacteriota; class Blastocatellia; order Pyrinomonadales; family Pyrinomonadaceae; genus UBA11740. Next base: position 33,774 of record DATENS010000060.1, read on the forward strand.
TGCGCTTGTCCGTTCGCACGTCCTTAATCCCCAGAATTGGATCGAGTAGCCGGTCCTGCAAAACGCTGACATCAAGGGACTCAACTACGCCAGATGGTTTTGTGGCATCGTCTCGCAACGTCAAACCCAGCCACTTACCGTCCAGGTACATGCTCCAGTTGCCGGGCGCTTTCGGTGAAGGCGAAGCGTTGTCTGTCAGGACGAAATTCTCACGCACGCGATTCAGAAAGTCTTCCCGAGACAAGCCGTTCAGGTCGCGCACGATGCGATTGTAAGGAAGAATCTTTAATTGACTATCGGGAAAGAGAACACATTGAAAAAAGTTGTATTCTTCGTTGCCGATAAACGCGAAGCCGTGTTCCTTCAATTCACCCCGCGCGCGGCTGGCGCTCGCGGCGCGATGATGGCCATCGGCAATGTACAGGTAAGGAACTTTTGCGAAAGCCTGCACCAGTGGTTGCGCGTCCGGCACGCGCCAGATGGTGTGACGAATGTCGTCGTTGGCGACAAAGTCGTAAAGCGGTTTGTCCTTGCGCGCGTCGGCGACCAGAGCATCAATGTCGGGTTGGCCGCGATAGGTCAGGAACACCGGCCCGGTCTGTGCGCGCAACACCAGAATATGGCGGGTGCGATCGTCTTCCTTGTCCCGCCGTGTGCGCTCATGCTTGCGAATGATGTCTTTGTCGTATTCGTCGACTGAGCAGCAAGCCACCACGCCGATCTGCTCATGATTGCCCATGATCAGGCGATAGAGGTAGAGGCTGGGTTCGTCTGTGTTTTCCAGTGGACACTCATCCCTTAACTTTTCAAAATTTGTTTGCGCCTTCGCGTACACTTCGTCGTCATAGATGGGAGTGCCATCAGGCAAATCGATTTCCGGACGCGACACGTGCAGGAAACTCCAGGGGTTCCCGGACGCCAGGGCGCGCGCTTCTTCGGTGTTGACAACGTCGTACGGCACCGCGGCGACTTGCGGCGCGCGCTCGGCGTGCGGACGGAGTGCACTGAAAGGACGAATGGTGGCCACGCGTACTCCTCTGATTACAGTTTGGAATTTATGAACGCTTTGAGCTAAGACTAACGGCGAAGTAGTAATTTGGCAAAGCCGCAGAACGGAGCAGGAAATGACTGAGATTGAGCGCATTCTCGATCAACTGAAGCGAGCATACGAAGGCGAAGCCTGGCACGGACCATCGGTGAAAGAAGTGATTGCGGGAGTCACCGCCGCACAAGCGCAGGCGCGGTCACTCGAAAATGCTCACAGCATTTGGGAGTTGGTGCGTCACATTGCGGTCTGGGAAGAAGTTGGGCGCCGGCGATTGGGAGGCGACCGCGCGGCCATCGAAATTTCAGGACCCGAAGACTGGCCGTCCCCGGGGGACGAGAGCGAAGCGGCGTGGGAACAGGCGAAAGCTTCGCTCGATCGCGGGCACCGGGCGCTGGTCGAAGCAATTGCAAAAGTTCCTGAGTCGCGTTTGGATGAGCCGATTATGGAAGGGCTGTCGACTGTCTATGTCACGCTGCATGGCGT
>DATENS010000061.1:0-20232 GCA_035274925.1 Pyrinomonadaceae bacterium
GCGGGATAAGAAACTTTTACAATCATCATCGCGAAGGAAATGCAACGAGCGAGGATCTGCGAGCGGAATTTGAAAAGGCAGCGGGAAAGAACTTGAAAGAGTTTTTTGCGCGCTGGGTGTACGGCGCCGGACATCCACGATATCAGGTGCAGACGAGCAATCCGGGCCGCACTCTTGTCATCCAGGTGGTGCAGCTTCAGCCTGATCCGGCTTTTCTGGATCCGTTGCCCGTTGAGATCACCATAGCCGGGAATAAATTGACGCGAATTATTTATCCCAAATCGAAAACCGCGACTCTACGAATTCCTCTGAAGGGCAGACCCACGGCGGTTGAAATTGATCCCGACGACACCATCCTCAAAGAAGTAATCAGAAAGTAGTTCCATGCCACCTACTTCTCACGGCTCGAATCGCTTCCGATACTCAACTGAATTCAGAAAGGCTCCAGTCCTAGAAACCCGTTGCGCGGCCCACGACAGACCAACGTGGACTTTTCCGTTATCAAACGCTTCGTGATGGCCGAAACGAAATCGGTCGAGTTCCGCGCCGAGTTCTTCAACCTGTTCAATCACGTCAACCTGGACAACCCCAACAATAACCTTAACGCCGCCGTCGTCAATGCGACTACCGGACAAATTATTGACCCGGGTGATTTCGGACGTATCACCTCAACCAGCAATAACCCGCGGCTGATTCAATTCGCTTTGAAGTTCAGTTTTTGAGTTCCCACTCCGAGACACCGGCGCTATGGTCCGAATCGTTGGCGGTACTCTCGTGAATTCATGAAGCCGTTGATCATCACGCGATAGTCTCCGCCATTCTGATTCATGGTATTGATCCAGTCGAGATAGAGAATGTCCGGATCGCGCCGGAGATAACCGAAGTACTGCATGACCACGAATGCTTCGTTGAAGTACTTCGTATTAAGTTCGGAGCTGTCAACGAGCGCGCGCAGGACCTGTGCTCGCGACATTGAGCTGTTTGAGAGGCCGGTGATCCACGCGCTCCGGCTTGAGTGATTGGGCAGGCCCACCGCCTGCAGCAACCCATCGACATACGCTGTGGGCGTCGTCAACGGATCATACTTGTTCCCGAACTCGGGACGCGCCATGAACTCCTGAACAAAGGCCGTCTTCCTGGCTTCCAACTGATCCGTCGTGAGAAACCCGCTTACCTTGGCGAGGTCAGGCATGAATTCCATGTAGTGGGGTATGCGTCCCAACGTTGGATAAAAGCGATAAGCAAAGTAACCCCGGCTTTGAAATTCCTCGCTGCGGAAGAAGGCCGAGCTGACTTCGATCCGATCGCAACGAATGTCCCCCGTGGCGCAACCGTTGAGAATAGTCTGCCAGCCGTTAAACCCTCCCGTTTCCGGTTCGCGATTCAGAAAATCAACATAGTGCTGGTGGACGAAGAAAGCGGTTTCGTCAATCTCGTTTATCCCACTCACTTCTCCAAAGACGGTAAACCGAAACGCCTGCGAGACGGCCATGCCGTTCGCAGCATTCGGGTCCGACACAAACCAGCGTCCCGTGAAGCTCTGACCGATAAGAGCGTCATCGTCACGAATGCCGATACTCGCAGAGCCAACGCCTTGCCCAGCGCCGCTGCCTAAAAGTGGCACAACAACTCTGGCGAGCGAAGGGCTGTTGGGTATCGAAGGTCCGGTGCCCGGATCGTTACTGTCAATCACCAGCACGGCTTGCGCACCGCCTAACGCGCCGGAAATGCCAACGGTGAAACTTGGATTGCCGACGATGGGCGGCTCGATCGCGGCGACCTGTGGAACCAATCCTCCGCTTCCGGTTGTGCCGCTGGCTACGATCTGCGGCACTCGACTCGATTCAGTGTAAAGAGTGGGCCGATCGAATTGTCCTACTCCCGCCGCCACGCGAGGATCGGTGAGTGGCCGTCTCAGGAACGCCAGCAGATCACTTTTCTGCTGCGGCGAAAGATTCAACGGCCTAATCAGATTGCGATTGATGTTAGGCGCGTCAAAGTCGCCGCCACGATTGTAAAACTCCACCACTTCGTCCAGCGTCGCAAAGTGACCGTTGTGCATGTATGGCCCACGCAAGCCGACATTGCGCAGGCTCGGCGTGCGAAACTCGCCGATGTTGTTTGTGTTTCCGGTGACCTGGAAGCGGCCCGTGTCTTCGGTCTGCGGGCGCACGCCCACGTTATGAAATGCGTTGTCGGTAAAGAGCGTTCCGGCGTGGCAAACATTACATCTCGACGCATTGAAAACTCCCTGACCGCGGGTTTCAGCCGCGGTCAGCGCGCCGATCTGTTGCACGCTTTGATCAAACGGAGTCTGGTCTGAATAGAGGGTGCGCTCGAAGGTGGCGATTGCCATGGCAATGCGTGCCGGCGTCACTTCGCTCGTACCGAACGCTTCCTCGAAAAGTTGCGGGTATGTCCGGCCATCAATCCACTGTCTCAGGTTCGCCGGTACCGAGGGCGAGAGCGCCAACGGTTTCGCGACTGACACCTGCACTGCTACATCGATCCAGTTGCGCGTGCTGTGGGCCATCTCAGCAGCGCTGACCGGCGGGCCGACCGCCTGGCTTTCCAATGCCGCACCGTTCGCCAACACGACTCCGCCGCCTATCGGATCGGTAAAAGTTCCGGTCGCTCTGCCGTCCCAAAACAGCAGGTTTGAATATCCCGCATCGACGTACGAACGTGACTTTCTTCCGGTGACCTGCTCGCGGAATCCGTAAACGGGGGAGAACTCATAAGTGCCGTCGATCTTGTTGCTGATAACTCCAGGCGAAGCAAAAACATCATCAGCGGTATTGAAGGTCGCGTCGGCGCCGGGATTTCGCGATCGGTTGTTGTTGAAGATCGCGCGCGCATCGGAACCACCGTTGGCGGAGAAATGACAAGTTCCACAGGCCACCGTGCGCGTGGACGAGAGTTGCTCGTCCCAAAACAATGCTTTGCCGAGATAGGCTTTCGCTGCCGTGACTACGTTTCCCGCGGGCGCCGGCGGTGGGTTAAGCGGCGGAACGGGCCCTACCACATTTCCGCCGGTGCGCACGCCGGAATCGGCCAGGCTCAAGCTGCTGGTGACGGCGCCGTTCTCAGCTCTGACCCAGTAAAAGAAAATTTGGTTTGGCGCTGCGGTGTTATCAAAAAAGACACTATCGGCCGTCGTGCCGATCGCCGTGGCGGTGGCGGAGTTGTTAGCGGTATTGCGGAAGACCCGATAAAGCGCGGCGCCGCGGATCGCGTCCCAGGTAACGCCGACTTTGGCGGCGTAGGCGTTGTCGGTAGCCGAAAGATTTGTCGGCGCCGTAAGACCGCCGCCCTGGGCAGTGGCCTTGAAACCCTGAAAGTACTTATTACCTAAAAGCGAAAGCGCGATTAACGAAAGCAGAGCAATTGTCAAGACTTTGATAGTGCGCATAGCCCCTTCCTAATCGGGTTCCGGAGAGGCACACCGGACTGTTGATTCCGCTTACTGCGAGACGCTGCGGTGAACATTTCGTAGCATGTTCAGAGTATTAGTCGCGGGGATTGGGCGGTTGTATGACGTTGGGAGGGTCTTTTGTGTGAATCTTTGACCAGAGCCAGATGGGAATGAGCCCGATGTATTAAGTAAGTAACCCCGGACTTACGCCCGGGGCTACTCTGTGACGCCATCTTCGATGGCTGGTTGCATTGTCAGTACTACCTGCGTTAGCGGGTGGGCATCTCTCACGGCCCAAAGCGCTGTTTGTATTCAGCCGCGTTAATAAACGCGTTAGCCAAATCGCCCAGATTAATTTGGCCGGCATCCAGCCGCTGCAGGAAATTAAAGTAATTAGCGTCAGGATTCCGGGTGAAGAAGCCATAGTAACAAGACACGACCTGCGCTTCGTGCAGGTATTTGTCTGAGACTTCCTGCCGCTCTGACAGTTCGCGATAGACCTGGGCCCGGGTCTTGGTGCTGCCGTTCAGGGCATTCACCCAACCATCTCTCACGCCTTGCGGAATTGATACTGCCGCAGTCTGGATTAGGGTGTCGACATAGCTGCTGTTAGTCAGACCGTTGTACTTGTTGGTGAAGTCAGGTCGCGACATTACCTCAGCTACTAATTCCTGCTTGTTCAGCTCCAGCTCGGGAGCAGTGAGGAAGCCGCTGACATAAGCAATGTCGCCCACCTCGGGATAAATCAGAATGCGACCCAGTCCTGCGCGGTACAGACGAATGACGAAGAAGTCCCGCTCAAAGAACTCGGCTGAGCGCAGGAAACCATCGCCACCGACAGTTACGCGATCGCAGGGCGGAGGCTCGCTGGGCTCACCGCAGTGGTCAATTCGATGCACCCATGCGGCAAATCCATTCGGCTCGGGCTCGCGGCTCAATAGATCCACATACAACATACGCACGTAGAAACCTGTGCCGTTGATCGGGTTGGCCTGTCCTGCCGTGTCGTTGTCAATAATGTTGATAGTGGCTGAGCTCGTTCCCAGCGTTGCGCCGGTGGGACTACTGAGCGTGATGGTTAACGCTTCGGACGTTTCGACATACACATCGTTGACGAGACTTAGAACGATCTGCTTCGAGGTTTCGCCCGCGGCGAACCGCACCCGTCCCGATAGAATGTGATAGTCGCACTTCCGCGAAGCGGCGCCCGCAGGCGGGCTACCATTCGCCGGATTGCATTGGTAGTTCACATCGGTTGCATCGCTGGTCGTGTATTTGACCGTGGAAGCCCCCGAAGTATCTCCACTGCGCGTCACGGTGATCAAACCAAAAAGATCGCCTTCGTTAATTGAATAACTGCTGGCGCTAAGTTGCACCAACGGCGGGTCGTCATTGGTGATTGTCCCCAGACCTTGATTGTCCGCGATGGTGGCACCGGTCGCGTTCGAAAGATTGACGAAGAAAGTTTCGGTGTTTTCTGCGGTCGCGTCGCCGTTGACCGCTACCGTGATCGTCTTGGAAGTATCGGACGCCGTAAAGCTGAGCGTCCCGGAATTAGCTGTGTAATCCTGTCCGGCTGTCGCGGTTCCGTCCGCAGTCGCGAAGTTCACGCTCGAAGCGACCGCCGTCGTGCCGCTCTTCGTGACTGTGAAACTAAATGACGTCGTCCCCGCGTTGCCTTCCAGCAGCGTCACATCGTTAATGGCGAACGATGGTGCGGTATCGTCGTCCGTAATTGTAAGCGTGGCTGCGCTCGGTGTGCCGAGCGACGCGCCGCCTTGCGCATTCGAGAGCGTAAGGTTAACTGTCTCGTTCCCCTCGAAGGTTGAATCAGCCGTGATGCTGATGGTGAACGTTTTGCTGGTTTCGCCGTTAGCGAAATCGAGTCTGCCGGAGGTGCTTGTGTAATCCTGTCCGGCCGTGGCGGTGCCGTTGGATGTAGCGTATTGGACTGACACCGCGCCATCCGACCCATTGGTGCGCGTAACGGTAATAGTCACGCTGCCGCCAGCCTCCCCGACGGTGTAAGTCGCAGCACTGAATTGCAGGGTGCCCGGCGTTGGATTCGGTGGAGCGTTGGTGCAAGGCGCCGGCAGCGTGAAATTAACGCTCGCGGTCATCGTGCCCAGACTGCCCAATCCCGACATTGAATTGACAAGCATCTTTAGCTTTCGCCAGCCGAAGTGCCAATTTCCATCGGCTGAGTTTGGATCTTTATAGTTGTCGACGTGTCGCGGTCCGTCCGCGTAGGCCGGATCGTCGCAGTCGGTAAACACGTCACCGTTGTTAGCAGTCAATACTCCGGGGTTTGAAGCAAAGGGCTTCCAGGCCGCATCGTTCAAATTCGCGGCACTGCTGCCCGCCGTAGGATGGCTGTCGACGACTGTATATGCAGGTGGATCATCCACACCAGCGTTGCCATAGCCGTGCGCTTCATTGGCATATTCCAGTGTGACGCCCGGTTCCCAGGCGGCCGTAGCATCGAATCCTGTCTTGTCGCGAACGCCGATCCAGTAAGCATGTTCCTGAGTGGCCGTTCCATTACTGCGGAGCCAGCCTTTGTAGGCGTGGGTATCGTCGTTGCTCACGATCGGGTCTTCGGCGTCGTCGAAAAAGATGCGCGTCGACCCGTTCTTCAGGAGCTCGATATCGTCAATCACCCAGCCGCGGAACGCGAGGCCCGGATCAGTGGAATACGCCCAGCGTACAAGGAAATCCTGGCCGATATAAGGCGTCAGGTCGAATTCGTCAGTGATAAAGACCGGCTCCGGATAGGATTGCACGCCGCAGGCCGGGTTGTTGCTCGCGCCGCTGGCACAGGTCATTCCGTTGCCATGGTTAGTGCCATTTGGATTGGTATCCGCCGGACTGCCCGTCGTCGGTCCGCCTTCACCGGTGTCGTTAATTGATTCCAGGTTGTCGCACTGGAAGGTTAAAGGCGTGCCCCGGAACTGACAGACCTGCAGGTATCCGTAATCGTAATCCTTTTCGAACTCAAACCAACTCTTGAACTGCAATTTCAGGCTGGTCGAGCCGACCGTCGTATTCCCGTCAAACGCGATATCAAGCAGGTGGCCTGGATAGCCAAACCCGTTGCCTGCTTGCGAGTAATAAACCCAGCTTCCGGACGGGATCAGACTCGGATCGAACAACTGCACCTTGGGCAGATCGACTTTATACACTTCGGCGTTATGAACATTACCGGTCAGTGTATAAGCAGTGCCGTTCGAGTCGCGCCATTCGATCGAATGCGTGTCGACTTTAAGTTCCTTCTGTGCCGTGACATTACGGGCGCTGGTGAGCAGCGTAGGCACGATCCAGCCGAGTTCCTGCTTGTCCCAGATGCCCATATGACCTGGGCCCGAGGACATCAGCGACCAGTCGTCGATCGTGTTACGGCCCGCGGGGGTGTATTCGTCAGGCAAGCCCAGTGAGTGGCCGTACTCGTGCGCAAAGGTGATCGCGTCAGAGAACTCGGCATTCACATTGTATGCACCGACACGGACGAACGCCGGTTTGCCGGTGTCCGTCAGTGTAGTCGCCGTGTGGGTGTCATCGGTCCAGAAAAGCGGACGGTCCTGATGATCCCGCAGACGGTCGTGGCTGGTATAGCCGTCCTTGTAATAGTACTGGAGGCCACTCGAGTGCGGCCACACGTTATCAGCTCCCGTCTGGCCCAGGATGTTCTCGGGCTGGCCTTGATAGACCAACTCGAAAAAGTCCACCCAGCCATCACGGTCGGTGTCGAAGTCGTTATAGTCAACATCCGGATCCATCAGAGTCGCGGCGTCATAGGCGATCTTTCCCGGAGGGCCGCAGCCATTGTCGATATTGAGCAGGAGGCCGACCGGCGCGACAAACGCGGGATACGCGCTGACCGTGGAATCGGCGCCGTAATAACCGCGCGTGCCCGGCAGTTGATACCAGCCGTTCTCGATACGGTTAGTCATCGCCACAGGCGGAGTATCGTCATCGTACGGATCGCCGTCCTCTGCGAGTGTCGCGCCATTGCAGAAACCTGCCGGCTGGATGGTCGCGAAGCGATATCGTTCGGCAGGTGACGAGGCGAAGGTCACTGTCCGACCAAGGCTGGGCATGGACGGCTCAGGCAGCAGCTGCTTCATCGACATCTCCTGATACCGGTCGATGAGCGAATCGAAGAAGCCGAGAAAGATCGAATCCGCCCGGGTGTGCTTCATGTCGACATATTCGACATAGGCCACCGGGAACGGCCGCTTGCCGTGACGAACGGATTCGCCGACGTCGCCGAGCGGCACGACCTTCGGCCCCAGCGTTTCATCCTTGCGGTTATCTGAATTGCCGCTCAGCGTGTAACTCAGGCTGGCTTTGGTATCGAGCAGTTGCCAAACGATCGTATTGTCTTCAGCTTCACTCTTTGCGCGCTGGTACAAATAGATACGCGTTTCCGCGCCGGCGTTTAGAGTGCCAAGGTTCCAGGTTAATGGATCGGCAGCAGTGCCGGTGCCGCCGGTCGGATCCGGCGTAGTTGGCGTGCCGAGATAGATCGCGCCTGACGCCAGCACTACCTGTAATTGGACATTGGTGGCGTTGGTCGCGGCTCTGTTCTTAACGCTTATGACATCAATATACGTTTCATTTGCGTTTACTGTACCGTCAGAAGCAGTGGCGACTATCGAGAGATCGACTCCCAGGGGTGTCGCTGTTGGTGATGGTGATGGCGATGGCGATGCTGACGGCGCGGGCGATGGTGTGGCGCCCGGACACGCATCAGTGATGCTAATGTCGTCTATCCACCAGCCAATTCCAGGCGACGCGCCCGGTTCCAGTCGATCAAGAGCCAGGCGCCAACGGATGCGCACGTTATTGCCTGCGAAGGCGCCTAGATTGACCTGGACCTGGTTCATGTTCGGAAACGAGGGCGAGTCGCCGGTCCATGCCGCGCGGCCCGCTATCGGACTACTATAGTTAGTGGAAATAGTGCCCGGGTAACCGCCGACCGGAGCGACTTCTGTCCACGGCCCGCCATCAACGCTCACTTCGATCACGCCTCCGTCAAAACCTGCCTCGAACGAGAATTTGTGCCAAAACGTCAGCGTGCTCGTCGCTAATATATTCAGCGGCGGCGAGATTAATCGATCATCTTTAATGTCGAGAGCACTTGCATCACTCTTGAACGTATTGGTAAGGCTGTGAGCCTGGGGATCCGCCGTAAGGGCCCACGTTGAACTGGCCGGTATGTTGTTTTGCGCAACTTCGAATGCCCAACCGGCGTCCTGCGTCGGCTCAAGATCGTCTGAAAAAGTACAAGGGGGCGGGCTCGCGGCAGAGCCACGCATCGTCACGAATAACGCGCTCAGCATGACCCACACCAGGAACGCCACGATTCCGAGGCGAAGGATTGAAATTCTTCCGAAGCCAGGATGTGTACGCATTGAATTCCTGGCCGCCATCAGCAATCGAAACGGTGCACTCTTAGTCATTTTTATTCCCCCTGAGAAACAATCGATTTCTTTTCCACCTTTAAAGTCAGTTCGAGTAATTCCCAGACTAGCGAAGGCCGGTTGAGAAATACTTGAGACTTCAATCCTTCAATCGAACTCTAGCTTTCGCCATTCGACGAAAACCAAATCGCAATAAAAGGGGGTTGAACGTTTTCGGGGGTTAGTCTGTTTTGGTCTGCGGGGATTCGCGCCTGCGCGCCTTTTTTTGCGAGATGCGCGTGGAGGTTTTGCGGCTGCGCGCCACGCCTAAGTTTCAGTACCGGACATGTCGGGGAAGCGACAGGATATTATCAAATCCCTGCTTTGATCGCACAGCACGCGCCAGTGCGACGCTTGTCAGTACCACCTGCGTTAGCGGGTGGGTGAACTATAATGGCCGAACCGTCGCCGGTACTCAGCCGCATGTCAGTACCACCTGCGTTAGCGGGTGGGTGAACTATCATGGCCCAAACCGTTGCCGGTACTCCGCAGCATTGATGAACGCGTTAGCCAGATCGCCCAGATTGATCTCGCCCCGATCCAAACGGTCGAGGAAGTTGAAATAAGCGCCGTCAGGGTTTCTAGTGAAGAAGCCGTAGTAGCACGACACGACCTGCGCTTCGTGCAGGTATTTGTCCGAGACTTCCTGCCGCTCTGAGACTTCACGATAAACTTGCGCCCTGGTTTTTGTAGCGCTATTCAACGCGTTCACCCAATCGGTTCTCGCGCTCGCTGGAATATTTGCCGCCGACGTTTGGATCAGCTTGTCTACGTACTGGTCGTTTGGCAACGCATTGTAGCCGTTGCTGAATTCTGACCGCGACATGATGTTGGTAACCAGCTCCTGCTTGTTAAGCTCCAGGTCTGCAGAGCTGAGAAAACCACTCACGTATGCCAGATCACCTACATCGTCATAAGTCAGAATTCGTCCGAGGCCGACTCGGTACAAACGAATCACGAAGAATTCCCGGTCAAAAAACTCAGCCGAGCGCAGGAAGCCATCGCCTCCGACAGTCACACGGTCGCACGGTGGTGGTGGTTCGCCCTGCTGGCCACAGAAGTCTATGCGATGGACCCAGCCGGCAAAGCCGCCCCCATCAGGTTCACGCGACAGCAGATCGACATACAACATGCGCACATAGAAGGGCGTGCTATCAATTGGGTTCGGCTGGCCCGGGCTGTCATTATCAGTGATCGTAACCGTCGCGCTGCTCGGCGTACCCAACGTAGTCCCGGTTGGATTGCTGAGAACGATCTGCAGACTTTCTGAAGGCTCGACATAAACATCATTAACAAGGCTCAGGATGATTTGCTTTGAAGTCTGGCCCGGCGTAAATCGCAACCGCCCGGCCGCAATGTGGTAATCACACTTGCGTGAAGCCGCGCCGGTGATCTGGCCGGATGTTGATGGATCGCACTTGAAGTTAACATCGGTCGCATCGCTGGTGCCGAACGTGACCGCCGCCGCCGGGGTTGTGTCGCCCGCCCGCGTCACATTAATTGTCAGGAAAGCTGAATTCTCGCTGATTGAATATGTAGCCTGACTAAACTGGACCGAGCTATCGTCGGTAACGATGGTGCCCACGGCCAAAGAATCGGTGAACAAAGCGTTGATGGGGCTGGTAAGAATTACAAAGAATGTTTCGTTGGGCTCAACCAGGGTCTCGCCAACCACCGGAACGGTAATCGTATTTGTGGTCTGGCCCGGACTGAAGATCAGTTGGCCGCTCGTTTGCTGGTAATCCGCCAGCGTCGCTGTGTTGTTGCCCGTCGCATAATTAACCGTGGCCTGGAGCGAGGTCTGGCCCACAAGCGTCACGGTGAACACAGCATTAGTGGTCCCACTATTGCCCTCAATAACTTGAACGTCGTTGATGCTCAGTGTGGGCCGAGGATCATCATCCGAGATAGTCAGCGTGACAGTTGAGGGGCTAACCAGGCTCGCGCTCCCTTGCGGATTCGTCAGAGTCAAATTAACCGACTCGTCGTTTTCATCGAAAGCATCCTGAAGGAGCGGCACCGTGAACGTTTGCGAAGTAACCCCGTTGGCGAAAATCAAAGTCCCTGAAACGCTGGTGTAATCCTGGCCGGCGGTAGCGGTCCCGTTGCTGGTGGCGTAATCGATCCGCGCTTCCCCGGCCGAACCCGTGGATCGCACTACGGTGATAGTGGCGGTGGCGCTAAATTCGCTGGCGAAAAAACCGCCGCTGAAAGCGATCGTTCCGCCTTCAAGCACATTAATGGTGAAGGTTTGCGTAGCCGATGTGTCGGCGCCACCGTTCGCAGTACCGCCGTCGTCTACCAACTTGACGCCAATCGTGGCTGAGCCGCTCATACCCGCAGCGGGCGTGTACGTCAGTGTACCTGATGGGCTAATCGCCGGAGCTGAAGAGAACAAACCGGCATTGCTGTTACTGACTATCTGAAACGTCACAGTTTGTATTGCTTCATCTGCCGGCCCAGGGGATATGGCCGTCGCCCAATTGTTAACTGTCTGCGCCGGCGTGTTTTCCGGAACTGACTGGTCGCTGCCTTTGGTGAATGACGGCGCATCGTTCACCGGAACGACGGTTAGAGTGAAAGTGTCGATCGCGCTGCCGCTCGTGCGGTTGACAGTCACGGTGATAACTGTCGTGCCGTTCAGGTTGGCAGCCGGATTGACCGTTAGCACTCCCGTTGAGCCCGCTAAACCCACGCTTATGTTCGCTGAATTGTTCGGCACCAGGCTGGCGTTACTTGAGGTAGCGGTTATCGATGTTACGGAAGCGATATCGTCCACATCGAAGCCGAGGATAAATTGCGTGTCCTCATTTATGCTTGCATCAACGAGATCTGGAAAGACTCGTTGTTTTTCGTAAGCGCCGATGTCGACGGTCGCCGTGGAATCGGGGTCAGGCCCATCAACAATTCGGTTGAAGCCTCTTTGATCTGTCGTAAGCTGCGGAATATTTGAATCGCCACAGTGCGCGGCTTCCGCGACGCAATTGTTTCCCGCGTCCAGGGCTGGGCTGGTTGAGAGCAGCGCATGAGTTTTTGTTGGACCACCGTTTGTAGCTAGTGGTCCAAGCTGAGGATCGAGAGGGCTCGCCAATGTTCCCACCTGATCGCCATTCGTTCCATTCGAGAATCCATTACTACCATCAGATTTGCCGATGATGTTGTTGCCTTGAGAAGCAGCAGTGCCTCTGACGTCAGCCACACCGGTGGCGCCGTTATTTGCAATGATGGTGTTTCTTACCTGGGCGGTTGTTCCGCTAACTGATAGGCCCGGACCCAAATTGCTGGACGAGGAATTCCCCACAATCGTGCAATTCGTAAGCGTCAAGTTCGCGGTGCTCAGAACACCGCCGCCTGTTCCGGCGATTGAGTTTCCGGCCCCGCCGACATTGTCGCTAATCGTGCTATTGGTCACACGCATAATGAAGCCGTTGTAAATACCACCACCGCCGTTGCCGGAATCCTGCTCGCTGTTTCCGGTCCTGTTACTGCTGATGGTGCTGCGTGAGATGGTGAGATTTCCGAAGTTGGCTATGCCGCCCCCGTATCCAGCCTGTCCGACGAACCCGGTTGCGTTCCCCGTACGATTGCCCGTGATCGATGAATCAACAATGGTTACCGCGCCTGAGTATATGAACAGTCCGCCGCCCGGACCTGCACCTGAGTTGGTGCAGTTGCCGGTTGTATTTCCCGATAACGTTACATTGGTCAGCGTCAGTTGCGTTGAAGTGCTATAAATACCGCCTCCATAGCCACTGTTGCCTGACGATCCCCCACCGATACTCGTTCCATTATCACCTGTCAGATTGTCAGCCACGGTCACGTTCGTCAGAGTGGCGGCCCCCGGTCCCAGTTGCACGCCACCGGCATATCCGCCGCCGCCGGCATATCCGCCGGTTCCGCCTTTGCCCGTCACGTTATTGGTAATGAAACAGTTGGTCATCGTGACAGTACCGCTGGCTACAATTCCTCCACCCGAACCGCCCCAACCGCCTTGGGAGTTCGCACCGGCAGTTGAGTCACCGCCGTCTCCCGTTCTATTTCCTATGACGACTAGATCCGTAAAATTCGCAACACCTCCTGCCGCGTAGATGCCCGCCCCCGCACCTCCCGTTTGACCGTTAGACGTCGACGAAGTCGCACCGTTCGGAGTGCGGCCATTTGCGACCGTCATTCCGGAAAGGTTAATGGTCCGGTTGTTTATGAAAAAGATCCGGTAGTCACCACCGGTGTCGCGCCGAACAACCAGCAGTGCCGAACCTGGACCAGTGATAGTCAAGTCGCTGGATATGTCAGGCAAAGCGCCCGTCAGATTTATTATGCCGGTCACCGAGAAGTTAATCGTGTCAGCGCCAAAGACCGCGTTGGCTTCCTGTATGGCGGCGCGCAACGTGCACTGTTCTCCGGGAGTTCCGAGGTCGGTATCGCACAGACTGTTGCCGTTGCTCACGTCGGCAGCGTCGCCCAGCGAATTGACGGTCAGCGTAAGGATGTTCTCCGAAACCAGTTGCTGCGGCGCCGGCGTCAGATCTTGCGGCGGAGCCTGGCTGTGGGTTACTCGTGTGGAACGGAGGGCAATCAGTCCGCAAAAGATGAGGAGCGGCAGAAAGAAAAATCTGACACTAGTGCGCGAGAGATGGGGGATGGGGTGTTTCATTGCGGTGTCACTAAATCGAATCAAGTCCGATTTAGAGTACGAACCAAATACCTATCGTATTTCGATAATATTCGAACTGGATTTACTGCAAATGGGATGCCGATGTCGGGGGCCGGCTGATTACCTTTTCGTACGCTGCCGGGAAGATAACACAGAAAAGAAAACGTTAACAACGCATTCTTGCGCTAATAGGCCAAGAGAAACTCTGGAATATGCTCCCGGCCAACCTGCAATAGCGTGTTCGACAAGCTTAAGCTCAACCGGTACTCCACAGTTTGTCAGTACCACCTGCGCTAGCGTGTGGGTTCGACAAGCTTAAGCTTGTCGTACTTTGGGGTCCAAACCTCTGCCGGTATTCCGCGGCTTGTCAGTACCACCTGCGCTAGCGTGTGGGTTCGACAAGCTTAAGCTTGTCGTACTACGGCCCAAACCTCTGCCGGTACTCCGACGCATTGATGAACGCATTCGCCAAATCACCCAAATTAATTTGGCCGGCGTCCAGACGCTGCAGGAAATTGAAATAAGCAGCGTCGGGGTTACGCGTGAAGAAGCCGTAGTAGCAGGAGATCACTTGGGCCTCGTGCAGGTATCTGGCCGAGACTTCCGCGCGTTCCGACACCTCGCGGAAGACCTGGGCGCGGGTGCGCGTGCCTCCGTTTAACTGGTTCACCCAGTTGTCCCGCGTGCCCGCAGGCAGAGTCACTCCGGCTGTCTGAATCAACGTGTCGACATACGCGCTGTTTCCAAGCGCGTTGTAGATGTTAATGAACTCGGAACGCGACATGATCTCGTTCACGACTTCCTGCTTGTTGAGTTCCAGATTGGCATCTGTCAAAAAGCCGCTCACATAAGCCAGGTCGCCCACATCGTTGTACGTGAGAATGCGGCCCAGGGCGGTTCGATACAGGCGGATAACAAAGAACTCGCGATCGAAGAATTCAGTTGAGCTTAGGAATCCCTCACCACCTACGGTTACTCGATCGCATGGCGGCGGCGGTTCACCCGGTTGGCCGCAGAAATCTATGCGATGCACCCAGCCGTTAAAGCCGCCCGCATCAGGTTCACGCGACAGCAGATCGACATACAACATCCGCACATAAAAAGGCGTGCCGTCAATCGGATTCGGCTGCCCCGCACTGTCGTTATCGGTAATCGTCACCGCCGCGGTGTTGGGTGTGCCCAGGATGGCGCCGGTTGAATTGCTCAGCGTGATGGTTAAGCTCTCGGCGCTTTCCACATAGACGTCGTTAACCAGGCTGAGAACGATTACCTTGCTGGCTTCGCCGGGGCCAAACCGCAAACGTCCCGAGGCGATGTGATAGTCGCACTTGCGCGAAGCCGCGCCCACTACCTGTCCACCGGTTGCCGGGTTGCAGATAAAATTGACGTCCGTGGCGTCGGAAGTGGCGTATTTGACGGTGGCCGCCGCCGAAGTGTTACCGTTGCGCGTAACCGTGATCGCAAGAGAGCCCGCGCTCTCGTTGACACTGTAGCTGCTCTGACTGAGCTGAACCGTATTTGCTACCGCGCACGAACCGCTCCAGTTCAGTTGAATCTTTCCTGAATCGCCTCCCGAGCCACTATTGTTAAAGCCGTCGACCGCGATCCGGTACGTCACCCCCTGCGTCACGTTGATAGTTACCGTGCTGGTCACAATAGTGCCCGACACCACATCATCGTTACTGCCATTAGGCACCAGCGTCAGTGAGCCAAGAGCACTGCCCGTCCACACCGAAAGGATCGTGTCAAAGTCGCTTCCATTAGTATCAATCGTAGCGCTCCCGGTGCTCGGCGCGGTCCACGAATACCAAACGGATCTGGTGCTGCCCGTACTCACGGGATTGGATTGTTCACCGACTTCTTTGGTCGCTCCAACGTTTGTTCCCAGCATGCTGCCGTTACATCCGGCGACGGCCTGCGCGTTTGCAAAATTGTCGTTGGGCGGAACAGGTGGCGGCGTCGGCGCCGGTGGTGGGGCCACATTGCTCTCGAAGTTGTAGCCAATAATATTCGCCGCGACCTGGTCGTTAGTAGTGATCGCTCGTCGACAACCGTTCCCAATAATTGGATCCATGATTCCAATTAGATTCGGGGCAGTCGCCGGGTTATTAACGCAGGCGTCGCTTTGTTTCCAGTGACTCGATTGCCGGCCATCACCCAAGTTGTTCGTTGAACCAGAGGGGCCGCCGTTGGAAAGCCCTAGTTCGGTCAAGCCGGGAGCAAAGAAGAAATGCAGCGAATTCCCTGACGGACCGCCAATTGTCATGATGCGCTGCGCCGTGGGAAAAGTGCCCGCGGTCGTGCCCGTGCGGAAACGGAAAAGGTCCCACATGGCCGGTGCTATCGGAGGGGGAGGATTCCCTGAACTTTGGCCATTCCTCGAGGAGAATCCAAGCGCGTGGCCGATTTCGTGAGTGGCCACGGCATCGAAATCGACCGCGTTGGCTGATATGCCGTTACTGGGATCAAAATCGTACGGGACGATCGAATTATTAAATCCGATTTTCGTAGCCGAATCTGAAGGGTCAGCCGTAGGGGGTATCAACCCAATCGCGCGCGCGATGGCGGAGTTCACGGCGACGGTGTTTACATCCCCGAGATCAGTCGGAAGGGTGGGCGACGGCAGGTTCGCGTAAATATTCGCCTCGTTAGCATTTGACGCGACGATATTCAGGTTATTGCGCACCGTCTGATAGGGCGCGTTAACTGAGGCCGCCGGAAGGGTTGAGCCCAGCACGCCGCCGGGCCAGGGAGTTCCAAAATTGGTCGGCCCATAATCCACGTCGATATAGACTGTGATAGGCGATTTGATCAAGCTTTCCCAGTGCGCGGCGGCAGCGATAAAGGCCGCTTCAGCCTGAGGAAAATCATTATGTAATTGCGGAGTCGCGCGCAGGATAATCGTCAGGCGCGCCGGCAAATCGTTCATGGGGGTCACCAGCGAATACGAGGTGGTCTTTTCGAGGTGGTTAATCTGGCGAAGCTCGCCGGGATCCCCCCGGTATAAGTCCTTGATCTCGGATAGCTCGGCATCGCGACACTCTACTTCGCCGTTTGGGCCGGCCCTGAGAATGAAATAATCACCACCGGGTTTGGTCACGACCGGGGTCTCGACCGGAACGTCCTGAGCTGAGTTGTCTCGGGCCAGTGGCCAGGCCAGAACTAAAGCCGCACCGGCAACGACCGCCAAAACTGCGGCAATGCGCAGACGTCGAAAGCGCCTGCTTTTCGCGGCGCGTAAAAAGGTCTGGTGGAAGAAATGCATTTTAGGGATTCCTATCTCGAAAAAGGCCCGATCGCGAGCCGGTATTGTAATGCAGCCTGGCGCCAATCCGAAACAACCACTACGCCAGGTCGGCTTCGATTCAGCTATTTGAAACCAATGGATTTGTCCAAGCCGGGATGTGAGTCGATTCTCAAGTTTAAAAGACGCCAAAACCGGCTTTCTGGTTGCATGTAAATCGGCCTAATCTCCCTTATTTCAAAAACCTCCGGTAAAGATTGAATCCAATCGTGAACTTGCTCGGCGGCAGGACCAGGTTGCTCGAGTTGTAGCGGGCCGTCGTAGTTGTCTGGGTATTCGAGAAAGTCAGCGAGAAGGAATGACGGCCCACGTCCTTTTGAATGCCGAACCCGATTTCGGGCTCTGACTCAGTTCGAAAGCCCAGGACCTGGGTAAAGTTCGAATTGAAAATGGGCCGCACCCTGCCCAGCTTGAACCCAACTCGCGGCGTGTATTCAAAAAGAAGTGATATCGACGGCCGGATACGAGCATTAACTCCGAGGCCAAAAGAAGCAGCGTGCTTGTCCTGCCGAAAGGCGTCGGCCACGGGCGCAGGCGGAAAGAACTCGTTGGCCCTTGGATCGAACCGGCGCTGGCCGTTGGCATTGAAGTGTACCGCCGGCGAAAAGAACAGATTGACGTATTTGCTCGCGCTGCGCGCGACCATGGCCTGCACGTTCCAGGTGAAATTGCGGCTGAAGTTTTCGTCACCTTCCATGCTGGCGTAAGTCGATAGAGCCACCGGCGACTTTCCCTTCTCATCGAGCAGGTGATAACCGAGTCCGACTTCTATGGTCCGGCAAAGCCCGCGCTGGCACAGGGGCGAGCGCGACACGCTCACATAAAGTCTGTCGGTGATCCCGTAGAACACTCCCAGGGTTGAAACGGCAAAGCTGTCGAGCCCGAGCAACTGTTTCGCGCTGTTCTCGAGCGGCTTTATTGGCTGGGTAAACCGGTGGGTGAAGTAGAGATTCACACTGTGACGCAATACGCGCTTGGGCGTAGGAACATTTATCAGCCGGTAGTCATACGGCTCGCTCACGGGCGCTTTGCTTTGCTGCTCGGCCCCTTGCCCAACCGGGGGACTCTGCGGAGTTTCGGCCGCCACCGTTTCGTTCAAGATCGACGTGACTGTCTTTGTGGAAGTATCAATACGAAAACGTTGGCCATTCGACTCGACATAAGCGACACCCGGCGTCTGCTCGTCAAACGTCACTTTTATTTCCGGCCCAGCCGGCGCGACCGCGTCCTGAACGACTAATTCGCCAAACATCTCCTCGTGCCCATCGCCGCAATAGACGCTGCAGTGGATACGAAAACTGCCGGTGCGATCCGGGGTGATTTCAATGGTCTTAGTTTGTTTAGCTTCGATTTTGGCACTGATGTTGAAGTCGTCGATCGCGAATCCGTGCGCGACGTCTGCGGACGTGATGATGAGCTTTGCAGTGCGACCCTTTTGTAGAGTGATGGTGCGCGGCTCGAATTGAAATTGTCGCGCGGTGATCTTGATTTCTATTGGCTCCGGAGGAACGTTCTGAGCGACCGAAGTTGCGTTAAGTGACCCGAAAATTAGGATTGCGAATATTCCACAAATGATCAGCCGGAGTGACGTACAGCCAAACTTACGAATGTGAGCCATGGGGGCATCATCCTCTCGAAACCGGTGTCAATATCATCTTGTCAGTACCACCTGCGATAGCGGGTGGGTGTCCGACAAGCTCAAGCTTGTCGTACTTTACGGTCCGAACCGTTGCCGGTACTCCGCAGCATTGATAAAAGCGTTAGCCAAATCACCGAGATTGATCTCGCCGCTGTCGAGCCTTTGCAAGTAGTTGAAATACGCGCCATCAGGATTTCGCGTGAAGAACCCGTAGTAGCACGAGACCACCTGGGCTTCGTGCAGGTATTTGTTCGAAACCTCCTGGCGCTCGGAGAGCTCCCGGTAAATTTGCGCCCGCGTTTTCGCGCTGCTGTTCAACGAATTCACCCACCCATCTCTGACGCCGGGGGGAAGGGTTACCACAGCGGTTTGAATCAGAGTGTCCACGTACTGCGCATTGCTAAGCGAGTTGTAGATGCTGGCGAATTCGGAGCGCGCCATGATGTCGTTGACCAGCTCCTGCTTATTAAGTTCCAAATCCGCGTCCGACAAAAATCCACTGACGTAAGCGAGATCTGCGACGTCGTCATAACGAAGGATGCGGCCGAGCCCCGTGCGGTAAAGCCGGATCACATAGAATTCGCGATCGAAAAACTCTGCGGAGCGAAGGAAACCGTCACCGCCGACGGTGACCCGATCGCAGTGTGGCGGCGGCTCGTTCGGTTGGCCACAGAAATCTATGCGATGGACCCATCCCGCTAAGCCTGATGCTTCGGGCTCGCGGCTCAAGAGATCGACGTAGAGCATGCGCACGTAGAAGGCCGTGCCATCGATCGGGTTAGCGCCACCTTCGCCCGCGTCGTCGCTAATGATGACAGCCGCACTGCTCGTCGTGCCCAGGGTGGCGCCTGTGGGGCTGCTCAGCGTTATGTTCAGTATTTCTGATTGCTCGACATAGACGTCGTTAATGACACTCAGAATTATTTGTTTCGAGGTTTCTCCGGGTGCAAAACGTAATCGGCCCGCCGCAATGTGATAGTCGCACTTGCGAGAAGCCGCGCCGATGATTTGGCCGGAGGTATTGGGATTGCAATTGAAGTTGACGTCCGTAGCATCACTGGTCGCGTACCTGACGCTGGCCGGACTCGAAGTGTCCCCAGTGCGATTCACCGTAATCGCGACCGCGTTGGCGCCTTCGCCGACTGAGTAACTCGGACTGCTGAAAGAGAAGTCGTTGCCGGACGATGCCGGCAGCGACTGGTTAGAGGTGAAGTAGATGAAATCGCCCGAAGTGTTGCCGTCGTTGTTGGCCTGGTTCCCTGCCGCATAAAAAGTCACCGGCCCGACGTACGTCGCCGGCGCCGTCCAGTTAAAAGTCCAAACGGCATTGAATTGCTGTCCGATAAAAGTCCCGGCAGAGGTATGCTCGATGTATTGCCGGCTGTTGCCTGGACCGGCGTTGTTTAGAACCTGGGTTAACGCGTTGATGCTTTGCAGGTTTCCTGCCTTCTCGTCGCTGGTGTCGAGGGCCGTCAGTTGGAATCCCCAACGCCGTCGAGACGGGTCGGAATTCGTGTGAGTAACAGCCAGCAGGTAAGTCTGGCCGGGAATATATGTCGCGGGAACATTGATCGAAATCTGGCCGGATCCGGCGCCACTGTCAGGCACGTGACATTCAGCGCAGGCCTCGGGTTCCTCCCCCGGCGCGCGCGTATAGCCCGGTGGCGGACCAGCTGAATAAGCGCGGGCGACCGGGTGAAGGACACTATTTGTAACGAGCAATACAGCCAGACCAGCCAGCAGAACGATAACGATTAC
>DATENS010000062.1:0-25316 GCA_035274925.1 Pyrinomonadaceae bacterium
CCAGTTCATCCGCCGACGCGCTGGCACGGCCGCGCATCTCATCACCTGCCAGCGCCGTCATATACTTTCGTACAGACTGCTCGCTGACAGTCGTCTTTGTCTTTGTACCCTGCGCGAATGCGGATGGGCTCAGGCCGACTAAGAGCGCGACAGCTATTATGCGTGAGTAAATTGCGAGTCGTTTATTCATTTCTCGGCTTCTCCACTGATCATCAACGAACCGGTGCGCCGGTAGGCTTCAAAGTCTGCGCGGCTTTTGAATGAGCCGCCGGTGTAATCGTCAGGCACCGGCCTGGGATCAAGAATTCGCTGGTCGCGTATGTTTGCAAATCCGGCATCGATGAACAGTGAACGGTAGTCGTCGATGCTCAACAGCTCTACCGGAACTTTCAGATCATCGACCCATTGATGAGTCGCTTCGTTTTCCCAGTAAAGGTCAACGACCGCCACAAACAATCCCGCCGGTCGCAAGACGCGATGAATTTCTGTCAGTGCTTTGGGAATGTTTCGATAGTAGTAGAGGGACTCCATCGAGAATCCATGGGTGAACACGTTGTCCGCGAATGGCAGTTGTTCGGCCGTGGCCACTTCAAACTGGGTATTAGGAAACTCCTGAGAGGACTCGCGTGCCAGCCGCACCATCTCGTCCGAGATATCGATGCCGACCACGCTGCCATGCACCGCGGTTTGCGCGATTAGCCTGGTCGCCCAACCCGATCCGCAACCAACGTCCAACACGCGCGCATCGGCGGTCAACGCCATGCGGGCGATGGCCTGCTCGCCTACCGGCCGGTGGCCACGTTCCATGCTCTCGCCCTTGCCGGCGCGGGCCCATTCATTGAATTCGGTGCGAAGTTGCTCGCTCATGAATGTCCGACAAACTTCAGTTTGTCGTCGTCTTTGTTTCCCGATACCGCAAATGAAAACGCTTGTTTGTGAGAAGCGACAAACTGAAGTTCGTCGGAAACGCTACGGCCGCAACCGATACAGCATCCTGGGAAACGGAATCGTCTCACGCACGTGCTCGATGCCGCACATCCAGGCGGTGACGCGCTCGACGCCCATGCCAAAGCCGCCGTGCGGCACGCTGCCATAGCGGCGCAGATCCAGATACCATTCGAATGCTTCTTTCGGCAGTCCGTGCGCGGCAATCTGACTTTCGAGAAACTCGATCGAAGTGGATCGTTCGCCGCCGCCGATGACTTCGCCGTAACCTTCAGGCGCCAGGACATCGACTCCGAGCGCAATTTCGTCTCGGTCCGGATCGCGCTTCATGTAGAAGGCTTTCACGGCGGCCGGATAATGATGGACCATCACCGGCTTTCCGAATTTGCCCGAGAGATAAGTTTCGTCAGGCGCGCCCAGGTCACCGCCCCACTCGAATTTGTTTTCCATGGCCCCCTGCTCGAAACCTTCGTGCAAAAGCTTCACGGCATCGTCGTAATGCAGCCGCGGAAACGGCGGCACGATCGACTCGAGCTTTGCTGTGTCGCGCTCCAGCGTCTTCAATTCTTCCTGACGAGATTCCAGCACGCGCGCGGCGATGAATAAAAGACAGCGCTCAGCCAAATCCATCACATCGTCGAGGCCGGCATAAGCCATCTCAGGCTCGACCATCCAGAACTCAGTCAAATGCCGCCGCGTCTTTGATTTCTCAGCGCGAAACGTCGGACCGAAACAATAGACTTTGCCGAAAGCCGCCGCGGTCGCTTCGTTATAAAGCTGACCTGATTGCGTTAGATACGCTTTTTCATCACCAAAGTAATCGACCTCGAAAAGTGTAGAGGTACCTTCGCAGGCTGCGGGCGTGAAAATCGGAGTGTCGCACAACGTGAATCCGTCGCTGTCCAGAAAGTCGCGGACGGCTTTGACGACTGTGTGACGTACTTTCAGGATCGCGTGTTGTTTTTTCGAGCGGAGCCAAAGGTGCCGGTTATCGAGAAGGAATTCCGGTCCGTGCTCTTTTGGCGTGATCGGAAAGTCGTGCGCGTTCTGCAGGACCTCAGCCGTGATCACGTCGACTTCCACGCCGCCCGGCGCGCGGCTGTCCTCACGCACGCGGCCGGTTACAATCAAAGCCGACTCCTGGCCGAGAGGTTTTAGTGCTTCCCAGACTTCCGGCGCCACCGCGTTTCGGGCCACGACGCATTGGGCAATGCCGCTCCCGTCACGCAACTGCGGGAACAGGAGCTTCCCGCTCGAGCGCATGTTGTAGAGCCATCCCTTGAGCGTCACTTCCTGGCCCACATGGGCCGCCAGTTCGCTGATGAGTGTTTGTTGCGGATTCGTGGAAATAGTTTGCGCTTGAATAGCTTCGCTCATTGTTAACGTTTCTAAACTCTTTCATTGATCATTCGCTGCAACACTGGAAATCGTTCAAGCCACTCAGCGGCCTGCAGCACGATTAGCAGCGTCGGACGAACATGTCTTTCGTAAAATGCGCCGCGACCGCACACCGCGGTCTGATAAGAAAAGGTTCCGATCGCCTTTAACCCACGCTGAATCGTCATAAGGCGGAATTCTTTGCAAAAGTCGTCCGGATCGAGTGCGGGCAAGCCCGCCTGCCGGCGCGCCTCCAAAAAGAAGAGCCGGTGCGCGCGCACCTCACCGAGTGAAGGCGGTTCAGGTTGACGGTCCATCAGGAGAGAAACCAGGTCGTAACTGGCCGGACCCATACGCGCGTCCTGATGATCGACCACGCGGACATTGCCCTGTTTGTCTACCAGCAGATTGGCCGAATGATAATCCCGATGACAGAGCACGCGCGGACACGCGGACAACTCAGCGGCGATGTCGTTTAATTCACTCTTCAGCTCGGCCGACTGGCCATGCGTGAGCGACTCTTTCCGCAGGCTGCTAAAGTAGTGCTCGAAAAAATAATTGAGCTCCCACGAGAGCTTTGCTTCGTCAAAGGCCAACCGGCTGCAAATTGAATCGCGTTCGAATGCCTTGTCAGTGGCGGCCTGAATTCGCGGGATCACCTCGATGGCTTTTTCCAACAACGCCTCGCGTTCATCAGCGGTGACGGTCTCAAGCACCTGGCACAACTGATTGTCGCCTAAATCCTCCTGCACGATGATTCCCGAACTGCCGTCCACTTCATAAACATCCGGCACCGGTAGTTTGGATTCCAGGAACAGCCGCGTGACGTCCAGGTAGGGTTGCACGGTTTCGTCAAAGGCTTCGGGATAGACCGCAGCGACGGCGGTACCGCGCTTCCACGGCACGCGAAAATAGACCCGAGTCGAAGCATCCGGCGTTAAGGGAACCACGCCGGTAGCGTTCGAGTTCTCGTGCTCCGCCAGGTATTTTTCGAGCCGAGTTTGCGCGCTCTCGGCAAATCCATTGGTACTGGCTTTAATGGCTGAACTCATCCTTAAAATGTCAGAATCCCGACAAGTCGGGATCGGCCCCCGGATCGATGTTCTGACAAAAAGAAAAGATAACCGCCTACAAACGCAGGCGGTTCACTGTAAGCGAATCTTATCACTGCGATAAGGGCACGACAAATTTATCTCCGATTATTTGGCCTTTCAAAGCCTTGGCGGGTGGAGTCTTGCCCTCAACCACCTCCGCTCTGACCACCACGGCGCCTTCCCATCGCTCATTTGCAGTGACCCGGACTCCGTCGCCAATTATCGCGCTGGTAACCGTCGCGCCGCTTTCGATCAGGACGTTAGTCCAAAGGATCGAGTCTTGAACCATGGCGCCAGCCTCAATGAACGACTCTGTGCCTAAATAAACATTGCGGCCCTCGGCCTTGAGCAAAGCAAGGCTGATGTCGAGATAGCGCCGCAAGGTCGAGAGCTCGTGCCAAATTCCCTCGCCGACGTGGGCGGCAATGCGTTCGCCGGCAGCGATTGCCTGTGGATAGACGTCCGTGGTGGTATGAGAAAAAACGCCGCGCGGAATGTAATCAAAAATGCGTGGCTCGAGGATTTGAATTCCCGTGAACATCAAAGGAACACCTTCTTCACCCGGTAATGGCATTCCCGCAAATCCCGTCACCATGCCATCTCGGGTTTCCACCACACTGAAACGCTCGCGCGCCGCATTTCTTTTCAGCACCAGAGTCGCCAATGCGCCGGTGCGCCGGTGGGTTTCCATCGCCGAGTTCAGATCGATATCAGTAATGATCTTTCCGTTAATGAGCACGAATGGGCCGTCGTCGAAGAAGTCCTTCGCGTTGTCCAGGGCGCCGCTGGTTCCCAAAATCAACGGCTCGTGAATGTATTCGAGACGTAAACCAAAGCGACCTCCGTCGCCCAGTGATCCGCGCACGGACTCAGGCCGGTGATGCAGGTTAACGATCGCTTCACTCACGCCGTAACCGGCAAGGTATTCCGCCACATAGCCGACCAAAGGCTTTCCCAGGACGGGCAGCGCCGGCTTGGTGCGATCAGCCGTTAAAGGCCACAGACGTTCGCCGTATCCGGCTGCCAGGATCATCGCTTTCATTGGGGGCATTCTAACAGAGCATTGGCACGCGCATCCTGGCGTGATGGTTTGCCGCTTTGCGACTTTGCGTGAAATTGTTCTTTTTGACACCTGGTAGTTCACGCAAAGGCTCAAAGACACCGAGAAACGCAAAGTCGGACACTACTCACGCCCGTGCCGCTCTTTTGGTGTTGAATCATAGTTAGCGGTGTCGTAAAGTTACGCGTCGTTAATTTCGTTCTGCTCGCTGCCATACATGCCAAATAATCATCTCTTGTCACTGCCCTTCGAACAGCAGATTGGGCAGTTCTTTTTTATCGGCCTACCCGGAACAGAAATCGATGAAGAGACACGCAAATTGATCCAAGAGATCAATCCGGGCGGGGTAATCATTTTCGGGCGCAACGTGGAATCGCCGGGACAGCTGCGCACGCTGATCGACGACGCGCGCGCGCTGGTGCCGACCGCGCCCCTCTGTGGCATCGATCAGGAAGGCGGACTGGTTGACCGGCTGCGCGAAATCTTTCCCCCCATGCCGTCAGCACGCGCGATCCGCCAGCATGGCGATCTCGCCGGCGCCCGCAAACTGGGCCGCATCACCGGCGAGCTGCTGCGCATGCTCGGCTTTAACTTAAATTTTGCGCCGGTCATGTCGATCATAACTGAAGCGCGCAGCCAGTTGACGAACGGCCTTTATTCGCGTTCGTTCGGCCGATCTCCCGGCGAAGTCCTCGGCTACACCACGGTCTACATGCGCGGCTTGCAGGGGACCGGCTGTCTCGGTTGCTTGAAGCATTTTCCCGGCCTGGGCGCCGGCGAAGTTGATTCGCACATCGAGATGCCCATGGTGCCGCTCACTCGGGACGATTTGATGTCACAGGATCTGGCGCCTTATATCGAGCTGTTTCAGCGCGTTGACGATCGGGTCCGCGTCGTCATGGTCAGCCACGGCGGCTTTCCGAATATCGACATCAAGAAAGGGACCACCAGCGGACTACTGGCGCCGGCCTCGATCAGTCCCAACATTGTCACCTCACTGCTGCGGCAGGAGCTCGGCTACAAACACCTGGTGGTTACGGACGATCTGGAAATGGGCGCCATCGCGAAGCACTGCACGATCGAGGAAGCAACTGTGCGTGCCTTCATTGCGGGCGAAGACATGCTGCTTATTTGCGCCACTCCGGAAACAATCAGGCGTGGTTACCACGCCCTTCTGGAGGCTGCACGCCAGGGCAAGATAAGTGAAAAGCGAATTCATGCATCTTTGCGGAGAATTGCAGCGACCAAGACCCTGGCGCAACCGCCTACGGACCTGGATCTGGATAAGCTGAAGCAGCTCGGCGCTGAAATCACTAATTTGAATGACACTCTCGAGTATCGTTATCCGGGAGAATCCAATGTTTCATAAATCGGCACGGAGAGTTACGGGTTTTCGCACGCTGGTAGCGCTGTTGATGTGTTTGCTGGTGACGCTGGCAGCATGCTCGGGCTGCCGCAAACGCAGCAGCACTACTTTTGTGATCGCTCTGTCTGACAACGTCAAAACCATCGATCCGATCGGGTCTCCTTCGGTCGATGCCGCCAGCGAGCGTGTTCGCGCCTTGATGTTCAACTCGCTGGTTAAAAAGGACGCCAGCTTCGACTACGTTCCTGAACTGGCTTCGAACATTCAACGTTCGGAGGATGGACTTAGCTTCACCTTCACGCTGCGCGACAACGTCACGTTCCACGACGGGCGGCCGTTCACCTCGGCCGATGCGAAATACACTCTGGACACGGTGCTGACAAACAGCTTTGCCAAGTCCGCAAGTTTTTTTGAGGGCGCCGGCGCGGACCGAAAGAGTTTCGTTAAGAGCGTGGACGCACCCGATGCCCGCACGCTCGTGATCCAACTCAACAAGCAGTGGACCGGACTCCTGCCGAACCTGGTGCCCATTTCGATCATTCCGAAGGACAGCTACGAATCCCAAAAGACACATCCACTCGGCACCGGGCCTTTCAAATTCCGCAGCTACGATCAATCGCAGCAGGTCGTTGATCTGGAAGCAAACCCAAATTACTGGGATGGCGCGCCGCAAATTCCTGCGTTGCGCGTGCGGGTGATGAGCGATTCGAACGCTATGCAAGCTGAGCTGCAGAGCGGCCGCGTCGATATCGCACCGCTCCCCACCAGCTTGTCTCCCGATGCCATCAAAGGCCTGGAGGGAAACCCAAACCTTACGGTGCATCAGTTTGTCGGCTCGAACTTGAACCTGCTTACTTTCAATACCAGTGAAGCGCCTTTGAACAATGTGAAGGTACGGCAAGCCATCGCTTATGCTATCGATCGCGAAAGCATGATTCGCGACTTGCTTCGAGGCCAGGGGAAAATCGCGCATTCCATCCTGCCTGAGAGTTCATGGGCCTACACGCCGGGGCAGACCTATCATTTCGATCCGACGACGGCCAAGCGATTGCTCGACGAGGCCGGCTTGAACGATCCGGACGGCGATGGGCCACAAATGCGGATCAGTAAGCCGATCGTGTTTCGCATCTCCGGCAGCAGCGCTTCAGCACGGCAGTATGCGGGAGTCATTCAGAACTACCTGAAAAATGTAGGACTGCCGGTGGCGATCGAAACTTCAGAACTTAACGTCCTTTTCGAGTTCCTCCGCCGCG
Source organism: Pyrinomonadaceae bacterium (assembly GCA_035274925.1). Classification (GTDB taxonomy): domain Bacteria; phylum Acidobacteriota; class Blastocatellia; order Pyrinomonadales; family Pyrinomonadaceae; genus UBA11740. The sequence continues at coordinate 7,096 of DATENS010000062.1, forward strand.
GCCAATTCCAAATGACATACGGGCAATGGGTCGGAGGCAATCAGGATCCGATCTTCTATCATGACCTGTTCGCATCGTCTGAGATCCCTACCGAGACGCGTGCAGCTCGTAATCGCAGCCGTTATAACAATCCGCAACTGGATACGCTTCTCAACGAAGCCATGAATACCTACGATCACGAGGCAGCGAAGCCGCGGTACGCCGAGGCGCAGCAGATCATCAGCCGCGATGTTCCGGTGTTGCCGCTCTGGTATCAGGCGAACATGGTGATCGCGAGGAAGAGCGTGGCCAATATCAAAGTTGACGCCAGTGGGGATTGGGGATTTGTGAAAAATCTGACGGTGAGCCCTTAGTTAACTGTCTTGTAGAAGTTAATGACCGTTTGAATCTTTGTTTTCAGCTCTTCGGAAACGCCGACAAACTCGATACCTGCGCCGGTCGGAGGCGCTCCTTCCATCACCCGGGTCTGATACCGGATGGCGCCTTTCACGCTAACCGATCCATTGCTTTCGACAGTTAATCTCAAGTAGATCTGGTCGCCCTGACGCAGCTCGCGTTTGGTCGCGAGAAAACATCCGCCCAAACTAAGACTTGTGACCTTGTCGTAATACTCGCACTCTGGTCCCCAGCCCCAGTCCGCAAACAGTTCAACCGTGACCCGCGGATACCTGCGCAGCTCGGTGTAATCGACAAGCATTCGTATCTAAAGTTGCGCTAGTGAGGCGTGGATTCGAGGCCAGGAAATAATTCCTTCGCGAATCAACTTAGCGTCAGGTGTGGTGACGTCAACCACCGTAGAGGGCTGTTCAACCCCGGTGGCGCCACCATCGATCACCAACTCAATCTGTTCACCAAAGTACTGGTGAACATCGGCCGCTGTCCGCGCCGGGGGCAGGCCCGACGGGTTCGCGCTGGTCGCGGTGAGCGCGCCGCCACACGCGCGTACCAGATCACAAACTCTATCATCATCCGGCAAACGCACGCCAACACTTTTTGTGCCGGCGGTGAGCTCGGGCGGGAGGTCCGCCGCGACAGCGCCGATGAGCGTGAGCGGACCCGGCCAGAACTCTTTGGCAAGCAAGTCAAAACCCGCGGAGCGCTGAGAAATCAAGCGGTCAAGATGTTCGCGATCACTGATCAGAACGAGAATCGGCTTGCCATCTTCCCTGCCCTTTAAAGTCAGGATTTTCTGGACAGCTGTCTGATTGAACGGATCGGCGCCCAGGCCGTAGAAGGTATCGGTACGAAACGCAATGACGCCGCCACGACGGATTCTCTCGGCGGACAGGAGGAGCGATTCGGTTGTTTGAGAAGTGATCACCGGAGTGCGCGTGATTTCACGGCCACTATTTCCACTATTTGATCTTCACGCCGTAGCCCAGCCCGTCACCCACACCAAGGACCTCAGCCCGCAACTGCGGGTGGTTGATGAAGTACTTATTGAATTCACGCAGCGCTTTGGTCGAAGGCTCTTGATCGGGCGAGCGAATTTCTCCGGCTACCTGACCTCCCCAGAGAAGGTTGTCACAGATGACGACGCCGCCCATGCGCAATTTCGGAAGACCCAGGTCCAGATAGCCTCGATATTCTTCTTTGACCGCATCGATGAAAAGCAGATCGAACATCTCAGTGAGTTTTGGAATTACTTCCAGGGCGTAGCCTTTTTCAATTCGAACACGTTTGCTGATGCCGGCGCGATCATAATAAGCAGTGGCTGCGGAAATCATTTCCTCGCTCGGATCGATGGTGACTACCAGACCGTCAGCGGGCATGGCGCGCGCCAGGTGGATTACCGAATAACCAATGGCCATACCGCATTCCAACGCGCGCTTCGCATCGATCGCCCGCGCGGTGATCTCCAAAAACCGGGCGACCTCTCGGTCGGCGATCGGCACGCGGTGCTCTGCCGCATAACTTTCCATCTCAGCGAGTAAATCATCGCTGTCCGGCAGGAGGTGATCGAGATATTCAGCTTGTTCCCGTTGAAGAATAGCGTCGAGTTTTGCTTTCATCGTGAGGATTATTATCCACAGATTCAGCGGATTTCACAGACAGAGGAATTTGGAGTGCGCCGGCAGAGCGAAGCGGCGACGGCGCTTTGGATTTCTCACCGATCAACATAACTCGCGATCCAAAGCGGTGTCGCGCTCCGCTTGCCACCGCGCTCCAAAGCTCGCTGTCGCTCGCGCTTCTGTAACTTGTAGCAGGAATTACACGACACTTGTCGGAGAGTTTTCACTCAGCTTCGGACTTTTCAGCCCCTACCGCCACGTACCTTCGACCCAGACCCAGCTCTCTTAACTTGTGTTGAAGCGACTGCCGATGCATGCCGAGGACCGACGCCGCGCGCGTGACGTTGCCGCCGGCTTCTTCCAGACAACGTGCGATGTAACGCCGCTCAAACTCGCGCCGGTCATCACGAAAGTCGGACGTGTAAGGAACCACCAGGCCACCGTTCACCGACGCTTCAACTATCAAAGACGCGTTCGCTGACGCAGCCGGCTCGTCACCGAGATCGATTGCCGTCAGCTCGTCGCCGTCCGACATGATCGCAGCGCGTTCGACAGCGTTGCGCAACTCACGGACATTGCCCGGCCAATTGTATTCGACCAGTTTCTTCAGCGCATCACGTGCGATGGGGCGTTCCGGCAAACCGTGCCGCTCGGCGGCCTGGCTCGCAAACGCTTTTGCCAGGACCGGAATGTCTTCACGGCGTTCGCGCAGCGGCGCGATATCGATCGTTACCACTCGCAGTCGATAGAAAAGATCCGCACGGAAATTTCCGTTAGTGATCTCCTCTTCGAGGGCGCGATGCGTCGCGCTGACAATCCGCACGTCAACTGGAATCGATTCATCGCCACCCAGTCTCTCGATGCGCCGGTCTTCGAGCGCGCGCAGCAGTTTTGCCTGCACGTTGGCGCTCATGTCGCCGATTTCATCGAGGAACAAAGTACCCGTGTTGGCCTGCTCGAACTTTCCTTTGCGGCGTGCAGCCGCACCGGTAAAAGCGCCCTTTTCGTGGCCAAAAAGCTCAGATTCAATCAATTCCGTGGGCAACGCCGCGCAGTTCACCGCGACAAATGCGTTGGCGCTGCGCGCCGAACTTCGGTCATGAAGTTCGCGCGCCACCAACTCCTTGCCCGTGCCCGACTCGCCGCGCACCAGCACCGTCGCGTCAGTGTCAGCGACCTTCTCGATCATGGCGCGCACGCGCTGCATTGCTTCCGAATTCCCCAGCAACGCACCGCGTTGTGACGTTTCAATTTCGATCCGGTGACGCAGCGAGCGGTTCTCGCGGCGCAGCTGAATATTTTCGCAGGCGTTCTTGACTACCAGCCGCAGGTCATCGACTTCGAAAGGCTTTGCAAGATAGTCATACGCGCCGCTCTTCACCGCCTGCACTGCCATCCGCTCAGAACCATGCGCCGTGATAATCACGACGTGGGGCGGTTCAGTTTTTGAGGCTTCACTTTCAGAGTGAATTTGCGCAAGGAACTCCAACCCGGTGATTCCGGGCAGGTTTACATCCAGCAACAACAGATCAAATTTCGAGTTCCGCATCAAGGCGTGCGCGGCTTCAGCGCTTTCGGCTTCGGCAATCTCCCAGCCAAAAGTCTCCAGCGCCCGGCGCATGCCATAGCGCGCCGCCTCTTCATCATCCACAATCAACAAACGCAAGCTAATTTCTCCCATATATTTCTCGGCCCAGTTTAATACAACGCGGGCCACGATGCCCGCGCGCCAATGCTTTTCGCGGGTTCCTGCTTGCGCATAGCGTGCCAGAGTCCTCGCACGCGACGGTAATCAACAAAAAAGGCGGACCGTGGCCCGCCTTTCGATAGCCTTATGCTAACAACCTAGTTCCCTACCCGCTTGGCTGAAATCACGACAATGATCGCATCGCCGGAAGGACCCACTATCAGCGTACCGGCGATGACCGGCACGCCCTCGGCCATGCTGATGGCCGTGCGGAGGCCGACACTCTCGTAATTGATCGTGGGATATGAGGTCGCGTTCGTCGAGGCGCTGCTGGGGTTTATCTGCGCCGTGATGATCGGCACGCGAGACCCAAAGCGAAAGTCTTCCATCCGAACCAACTGGCGGCCATTCTCTTCACTGACCATACGCACGACCGCGGTGAATTGATTGAAGCTGGGATTGCCCATCGGTGAAGCGGCCGGCGCCAGCAGCGGCCCGCCCACCCAGGTCATTTCCAGCCTCCCATTGTGTTTGACGCGATTGAGAAACGACGCCGCCAGGCTGTAGTGCTTGAAGGAAAGAGTTTCGTGAAGACGATTGAGCACCGGTTGAAGCACTACCGGCATCTTCCCTTCCGGGGCATCGCGGTTGGTTGCCAGAATCAAGTAAAGCTGAGTTTCAAAGTTGGCATCGCTTTCGCGCGGCGCGACACTCGATGTCTGCTGCGACTCCTGTGCAAAAGCCGCAGTAGTAGCCAGGGCAGCTATCGCGCAAACTATCACGAGACACACTGCCAGGCGGATCTTGTTCCAGATCATAACTCGGTTCTCCTTTTAGTGATTTCAGTTAGCGATTGCTCGCCGGCAGGCTGCTTGCTCGTCCCGTTGATGTCACGCCGAATGGAAAGAAAAGTTCCACAAGAGGCGGGCGGTTTAGAACTTCTGATCTGCTCCTAAGTTTTCTTTACCGGCAAGCGCAATTCAAAGCGGGCGCCCTGACCGTTTGCAGACGGCGCCAGCCGTGCCGAGCCGCCTGCTTCCTGCATGCGCTTGCGCACGATCGCCAAACCCAGACCGGTGCCTCGCTGTCGGGTGGTAAAGAACGGCTCCCAAATCTTTTCGCGAACCTGCTCACTTATGCCGGGACCTGTGTCGGTAACCACAAAAACCACTTCATCCCTCTCAACATTGGATTCGAGTCTCACTTGTCCGCCACCCGGAGTGGCTTGCAGGGCGTTAAGAATCAAATTCGAAAGTGCGTCGCGTACCGCCGCAGTGGGAACTCCGTCCAGACGCAGGTCAGGACCTGCGGAAGCACGCAACGAGATGTTTCGCTCGTCTGCGTCAGCGCGAAACAATCCGACGACTGATTCGATGATTTCGGAAACCGAACTCGGCGGCGCAAATGCCGGTTGCCGGCCGGCAAAGCTGAGCAACTGCGTCACGCTCTTGTTCAAACGATCGGTTTCGCCCACGATCAGGCTGAGGTCGCGGGCATGATGTGCCTTAAGAGCGTCGTCCTCGCTCATCACCTGCGCGATCGATTTGATCGCGGACAGTGGGTTTTTCACTTCATGAGCCACAGTGGCCGCCATCTGGCCCAGCGCAGCGAGGCGTTCGCCTTCGGCCAGCTTCCGCTCAAGCCGCACGTTCTCTTCAACCAGGCGCCAGTCATCAATCGCAATCGCAATCTGACCGGCGAGGACCTCGATTACTGCACGCACGTCGGGAGTCAAAGCCCCGGGCGCTGCTTCGATCAGAAGTGCGCCGGTTTGCCGATCTTCCCGGCGCAGCGCGTAGGCTACGTCAAAGCCCGCCGCGCGCAGGTCCGGGTCGCCTTCGATCGGAAGACTATCAGCCGAACCAGCTCGCTTCAGCACGCGATCGATTGCCGGATCGCGGCTTTCAGACTTGTCAGAGAGTAAGACGATCTTCACTCTTCGCAGCGGAAGACCGGTCATGATTTGCCCTTCGAGAAACGAGCAGAGTTCAGCCAGGTTCCGAAATTGGCCGAGCTGAGTACCGGTACGAACGACCACGTCGCGGTACAAAGCGGTCTCGCGTTCAAAAAGTGACCGAAACCATTTTTCCATCAACCCACGCATGGGCGCGGCCAAGAGCGTGAGGGCGAGAATCAGGATGGCCTCGATGACCCCCGCACGCACACCATAATGCGACTGTGTCCAGTCGCTGATGCGCCTGATGCCGTAGACATAAACCGCGAGTACGACGGCCGCGAACGCGGCGATCACCAGGCTCTCTTTGATGATTAACTCGAGGTAACGATAACGATAGATGTAGTAAGCAAGCAGCGCCGACGGCAGCAGCGAACCGAGATTTGCAAATGTCTGCAAATAAAGCCCGGCCGTTGTCCCTCGCCCCAAACCCAAACCCAGCGCCGAGAGAATGAGAGCGGCGATGCCGAGGAACGAAAATGCCAGCGTGCGGAGAATGCGCCTCTCGCTGACTGAAGTTGATCGGCGCGCAACCAGCAACTCAGTAATCGCACAAACGCCAAGCGAATACACGACCCATAGAGAGAACGGCAGGACGTAGAACGAAAGCCTGGTGATCATCACCTGGTAGTCACCGGTCCAAATGCGCGGGATGGCAACAACAAGAAAAAGGCACGGCACGTAAGAAAGGAAAGCCCGCACCCGCTCAGTGCGATTGAGCCCGCGATTTTGCGCACCGGCCCAAAGATGAAGATGGACGTGAAGCAGCAGCGAATAACAGAGCGTAATGCTGATTACCGCAATGGTGTTGGCTACTCTCAACACCACCGCCCACTCAGAGTGTGGCAGGTCGAGCAGGCTGCGTAAGGTAATCACCAGATTGCCGCCGTGCCAGCCGACCATGCAGGCGGCGAGTGCGATTAGCAACCGCTCAACCGTAACCAACCCCTGGCGCTGCCTGAGCAAGACATAACCGAGCCACAGCGGCAAAACTGCGCCCATACTGTAGCCGACGAGCTGGAGAGCTTCGAGCAGGGACATCCTGAATCTGAGGATACTACTGGAAGTGTTCAGTGGCCGAGCGCCTGAGCGCGCGCCTGCGCAGGCGAAATGCCAAAAGGCAGGCGATCGCGGTACCGGGGAGCACCAGGGCGCTCGCTACGACCGCAAGTCCGGCCACGGCTTCTGGTGACGCGAACGTTGGATCCATTGTGGAGCCAGGTATGTACGGCGGCATGCGTTTGATCTGGAACAGGAACCACACCGCAGACCAAACTAAGACGAAGATCGTCAGCAAAGCGTAGGGCACTGCGGCGCGGACGCGGGCGGCGTTCCGGTGAAAGAATTCTGCCGCGGCCCAACCGATCATCGCCGGTGGGACCCAGAAGCCCCCAAGGAGCACAAGGCTGGGTAGTCGATCAGGTATCAGCATCATGATTCGATAGAACATGAAATCCCTCTCTCAATCTAGTACTGAGTGTTCGGACGCCTCTCGCCGAGAATTCGGTAATCCTTGTTGTCAATCGCTGACTGGACTTGGGGGCGCACCGGATAAAGAGAGCCCCGCGGCAGATTGAAGAGTGCCAGGCCAATATGAAAAATGATGCCGCACGCGAGAAATATTTTCGCCAGGCGCTGCCAACGATCCATCTTCAACAGCCGGTTCCAACAATACAGGCTGTAAATCATCGGAATCGGAAAAGTTATGTACAGGTGATTCGATTGTGGCGGTTTGATGGAAAAGAGAAATGTGACGTAGATCAAACAGACGTTGAATATCGCCAGGTACTTGATGGCCTTCCAGTCCTTCTGCGAAGAATCCTTTTTGAACCAAAAGACGATCAACGCGATGCCTTGAAGGATGCTCACAATCAACAGGAATAAGACAAACGGAATGAGCCAGAACTTATCTTTGAGAAAATATATGCGGTCCGCCGTGTGCCCGCCGATGAAGCTGGTGAGATCGAATACAGCAAAGGATAACGAGCGCTTGAATATCCCGGTAATGGCCAGGAGATTGTCCGCATTAAATCTAATTGCTTCGTTCTGTCCCCCTAAGCCGCTCCTGAAGCCATACTTCAAATAGGTTGGCAGCAGCAACGATCCGGTCACGGCGGCGCCCAGTGCAAACCAAGCGAATCCTCTTAGCAATCCCCTAACCCCGCTTCTCGCTTGAAAGTAAAATGCGATCAATAAATAGGGCACGAGGACGACCCACGAGAGATGCAACTGCATGGCCCAGAACAGTGAAAAGCCAAGCATCACGTTGGCCAGGCGCGCGTCTATGAAATTCCCGGTCGTGAAGGGATAGAGTTCGAGCACGCCGACGAAAAAGAGAATGCCGGCTACCAGCAGATAAGAAGGGTTGTAAATGTGCGTCGAGATGTTGAGCGTCCATGGACTGGTGAGCAACCACGTCCAGACAAACCAGGGTGGCAGTCCCGGCAAACGCTTGCAGCAGTACCATGCGAGCAGGCAGAGGCTCAAAAACGAAATGATGTTGATTAGTATGTAAGGCGCTTCTGCAATCGGCAGAACATAAAGTGGCAAGCCCACGAGCACACCCTGGAGCGCGCCCGGGATTTGAATCTCACCCCACACGACATCCGGCCCGAAGTAGGGCCATGCACCCGTCGTGTAAAACTTGAGACCAAGAAGGTAAATCTGGGTGGCATCCGGATCCTGAAATGGGGAGCATAATCCGAACCCGAGGCGGAACAAGAACGCGAGAATCAGAAAGATGCAGAATTTGTATCGTCGCTTGAGAGCAAGCAAAGTGGTGGCTAAGACCAACCTATTTTCCTTTAAGAGTGAAAGTAATCTCTCGCCCTTACTTTCTGCGACCGAGCGATCTAACGGATTGGACTCTCAAGATCCTGCCGCTATCGGAAAGGTCGGCTTCGAGGCCCGGAACCTTACAGGCATAACTCCCAACTGTGGCCTTGACTGCGCATTGCTGTCCTTTTTTGCATACGGCTAAGATCCGACGTCCGGCTTGCGAACGGTTAGCAAAACAGTAAGCCGCATAATCACCGCTCTCGCTGCCAAAATACAGAAGCAGCGACTCGGTTTTTCCTGCCTGTAACTCGCCTCGGATGTCTTGCACGGAGGATTCGCTCGGCGCAGCCTGTGAGGCAGCGCTCGCTTTGGTCAATATCTCCGCTAATTTCACTTGACCATTATCGTCACGATAATGCACATCAAAGATTTTCCAGACTTTGTCTCGACCCCGTTTGAACTGGTAAGAGACCATGCGTTCTTTGCCGGAGTCTTTGAAAGTCACTTGCACCACCGCATCGTCCTCACCTCCGTACTTGATGTCGCCGCCCCAACCGGTCTCCATAATATGAAACTCAGTAATTTGCGGGTCTTGTGAGCCGTAAAGCGGGTCGAAGTCTATCGCCCCGACTTCGCCATTTGCTTGGACAGCGTCCTTCCAAATCAAGTCCGCCAAATCCTTGCGAAAATATTTGTCGACGACGGCGCGGCTCTTTGTCTGGAAAAACGGACCCGAGCCGGCGTTTTGCGCAAAATACAAATCCCTAATAATTACATCGGGGTCGACTCTGTTTGTCTGTGTTTGCGCAAACCCAATCAGGCTCAATGTCAAAAAGAGAGATGCCAGCAGCGCGAGTTTGATTATCATTTGTCCTCTTATATTCCTTTGTTTGGATGGGTGAGTTTCGTGAATTAAGAGCATAGCGTCTTAGTAACGGGCGTCACGGAACCAAGTGCCGCAGTCCAGGTTCTCCGCCGCTCCGTCCAACGAGTTGTTGGGCGTTGGCTGATGTAATAAACCGCAAGTCAGCCTGGCGTCAACGTGGGTGTTCCGCGTCACCGAGCCGGTATAGCCGGCGACAGACAGTAGCCCGGGTGAGCGAGCGCAGCGAGTCGCAAGTTGAGCCCATGATCCGGTCGCTATCGCTCCCGGTTTGACACTTGAATCCATGACCCCGCAGCTACCGCTCGCGTTTTTGACTTAACATTCGAAGCCGACTTACTGCCCCGTCAGGCTCAACGTAATTTCAGTTCTTCTATTCTTAGCCCGGCTCGCGACCGTAGTATTCGGCGCAACCGGATTCGCAGTGCCCAGACCACTCGCCTGAATCCTCGTCACGTCCACACCGGCGCTGCCAAGTCTCTCAGACAATACTCTTGCGCGGTCTTGTGTCAGTTGTTGCAAAGCGTCTTCAGCGCCGCGATTGTCGGTGAACGATTCGATGCTGATTTGAAAGTCAGGATTGTTTGCCAGCAAGGCGCCCAGCTGATCTAGCTTCGCGGCTGCCGCGGCCGTGAGATTACTCGAGCGCCCGTTCGCCCAGATTGTTTCAGGCAGAACCAGCGTCATCGCGAACTTCCCCGATCGTATGACACCAAACCGGTGCAGGGCTTGCCGCAGATTGTCAGTGGCGGCTTGTTGCTGCGCTGCTCGGGCTTCATTAGCACGCCGGTTTTCTTCCGCCTGCTTTTCGCCTTCCAGTCTTGCCAGCCGAACTCTGGCATCTTCGCCCTCCGCGCGCACCGTTTGCAGCTCCTGACGAAGACGCGCGATTTCTGTACGCGCATCCCTAAGCTGCTCGGTCGCATTTAGCGAATCTCTTTCCGCCAGCTCACGCGCGTGTTGTTCGTTTCCCAACTCTCGTTTCAGACGATTAACTTCCTGGTTAGCGCTGGCGGCGTTTTCTTCAGCCGATCGCACAGCTTCGTCGCGACGCTGAGTCTCCTCGCGGCGCTCGCGCGCAATCCGACGCGTGATGGCCATCTCTTCCGCCTTGACGGCGCTGCTGATCGCGGCGCGTGCCTTCGCGTCGACTTCGGCCTCGCTTTGGCGCATGCGTCGCGCGCCCTCAGCCGCTTCCAGGTCGGCCACGGCTGCGCGCATCTCGTTTGGCGCATCGCGCTCAGCTCCCGCATAGCGCGCCAGCCTGATTGCCTGCCGTGCGCCAAGCAGTGCATTAGGAATGTCCCGGTAATCGGATTCAGCGATGGTGGGCACGCCGCCGTCGCGGAAGTAGTCGCTCGTGTTTCCAATGTACTGGACCGGCACGATCGCCATTTCCGCGTCGCGTGGTGTGGTGGGCCTGATGTTCTCCAGCACGACCATGCGGCTGGGCACTTGCACCAGGAAATGCGGCTCAGCCGTTACGATTAGCGCGAAAGTTTGCAGTGGTGTAGTCACGTCTATTTTCGAATCGACCACCATGCTGCCGCTGCGTTTGATCTCGCCGAGGTTGTCGACGTGGCCATCCGGGGAAATCGCCCACAGGACAAACGTCGTGTAGACGCTGCCAAGCTCGTACGCCCGCGGCATGTTGTCGATGCTGAGCACCACGCGCGTGCCGCGCCTTCCCTGCCGTCTCACCTTGGCGTCACCCTTCAGACGCGGCAGCCGCGTCGTCCCGCGAAAAGGCACCTCGATCGTTTGATCGAGAGGATAGGTAATGGCGATGGTACTGCGCCGGTTGTCGCTTTGCGCGAAGGTTGTGGCGCTGATCAGGACTGACAGAATTGAAATGGTTGTGAGCTTAAGCAGGCGAGTCATTTGTTCTGAACTCCTCAGTTGAGTAGAACAGGCTGCCAGCCTGTTCACATCCTATTATTTTCTTACGCGAACGGACCGGCAGCCCGTTCTTCGTGGTATGGATGCGCAAACCAAACTCAATTGTTGCCGAAGGGTCCGGAACTGGCAAGGAATCGCCGGCCCAAACTACTGCCGGCGCGTTTCGTCGTGGTACGCCTTAGTACGGCGATCCTGGACAAATTGGACGACCATGCAGCCGATAGCGGCCAAAAGGAGGGTGTGGACAAAGCCGCCTTTGTGCAGAAAAAACTTTTCGATCACCCAAAGGGCGAGAAGGAAGGATCCCACGTACCAGAACATTGTTCAGTCGACCGCTGCATCATCGCGGCGGTGTTGTGCCTTTGTTGAATTCGATTGCGCGTAGTCCGCCGCGAACCGGGTCGCCGGCAATTAATAGCACGCCGGAACGCGATGGCGCGACCTGCGCCGAGCGTTGGCCGGCCGCGGGCGCGTGATTCGCTGCTATGACTGAGCCCAAACTTTCCTCCCAGAGGAACGCTCCGTCACGTCCGGATAGCGCAAAAGCGAAACCTTCCCGGCCCGCCATCAACAGATCCAATACGCGATCGTTATTCAGATCGGCGAACGCGACTGACGCGGCTTGTCTGGCGTCTGCTTCCCAGACAACCTTTCCGTCGTCAGACTTTATTACCACCACCCGGCCACGGTCCGTGAACATTATCACTTCGGCGATCCCATCGGCGTCGAGATCGCGCACAGTCAAACCGGCACGCGGCGTTTCGTCCTTTAGTGCGATCCGTCCAAGCGGGCGCAGGTCGGCTGCATTGAGGGCCGTCAATCCACTCTTTGTGCCAATCAGTATCAATCCACCTCGGGCAGTTCTTACAAAGACGGGGGCCGTGGTGGCGGGACTGCCGGCGTCCGCCGAACGAGTTACCTTCCCCGCCTGATCGACAACCTGCAGCCGGCCATCATCGAGCGCAATCATCACTTCCGTATCGAGAACCGCGGGCGGTCCCGCCGCTCGCCGCGGCAGCTGCAAGCGTGCGATTAACCGCCCATCGCTTCCATCGAGAACGAATAATTTCTGCAGCGAGTTGTCGAGCACATAGATCTTTGAGTTAACTGCGACCGCGCTTCCGGCGGGTCCGGGTAACGTCGATCGCCAAATCTCGCGTCCTGTCTTTCCCGACAACATCATCGCCATGTTGGCTGATAAAACCAGAACGTCATCCAGGCCGCTTCGATTTCTCACGGCCACAGCCGCCGTCGGTGTACCACTGCCATTTGGTTTTCGCGTGCTCCACAATGCGACGCCATTTAGCCCATCCAGAGCAAACACCCGACCTTCGGCGGTGACAGCGATCACGTCAATCATGTTCGGCGAGCGGAGGCTGACGAGGATTGGATCAGACACATTGCCGATGGCCGCGTACCATCCGGCTCCTGCCACAATCGCGTTTGTCGTTGGGTTTTTCGGAGGAGCAGTTGGGAGCGCATCATTGGCGGAGCCGTTGCGAACTTCAATTACTCCTGCCGATGAAAAGTCGCCACGCCTTGAGCCCAACGCAGCCACCCGCCAGAAGTACTTTCCCGGCGTCAGGTCGGATATTCGATACTCGTGCCCCGAAACAACTCGGTCAAAGACAATATCCGCAAAGGCAGAGTCGCTCGCCAACTGTAATCGATACCGCGTAACTCCTGGGCGCGCTCCCCAACGAACGGTTACCGTCGTCGGGTTCTGGGTAGTTTGACCGGCGCTCAGGCGCTGAGCAGGCAAAGGATTACCTGAGGCGGCGGCGACGCTGAAAAGAGTCAGCAGCACCGGCAGGAATCGAACGTAACGCGAACAGGCCATCGTCACCTATTAATAAACGACGAATCGAGGTGTTTTCCCCCGGTGGCTAACTGGTTGGCTGAATGGGCGGACGGCGTTATGGCTTCTCGTTCAACTTGTATCCGACGCCGCGGACCGTCAGGACATAATGGGGATTCTTCGGATCGTTCTCCAACTTCTTGCGTAGCCGGTTGATATGCGGATCAATGTTACGCTGATAGCCTTCGTACTCAGTACTCCAGACACGGTCGAGCAAATCGTTGCGTGACCATGCGCGCCCGGGCTCGGAAGCAAGTAACTCGAGAATTTGAAACTCAAGCGGAGTCAGGTCGACTCGTTCGCCGCCGCGAGAAACCTCATGCCGCCGTTTATCGACGATCAAATCGCCAATCTCCATGCGGTCGCCCTCGGCAGCTTGCTCGGGCGCCAGCTGGCCACGTCGCAGCAACGCCTCGATTCGATACTCGAGCTCACGCGGACTAAACGGCTTGGCCAGATAATCGTCGGCGCCCGCCTCAAATCCCGCCACCTTGTCGTCAAGTAAATCATGCGCAGTCAGAAACAACGCGGGCGTATCGATGCCGCGCTCACGCATTTTCTTCAGGAGATCAATGCCCGACATTTCCGGCATCGCCACGTCAAGAATAAAGCAGTCAAAGTGATCGTTGCTGACGGCCTGTAACGCCGCGGGGCCGTTTTCCTTCTCGGCCACGTCAAAGCCGAGCCGGCGAAAATACTCAGCCAGGAGCGTACGCATCTCAGCGTCGTCATCCACGATCATCAACTTTTTCTTGCTGCGCTCTGTTGGTTGGGGCTCCACGGCAATTTTTCCTTTAGCAGTTTTGGGCAGAACCAGATGTCCTGAGCCTAAACCAGCTACGGCCTTAATCTACTGAAGCTTCAGGGGTTCGCAATAGTATGGACAGGCACATGCCTTGACGTCAAACGATTTCGGTCAGTATATTCCGTGATTGCTATCGTTTCCGTTTCCTGACCCGTTTCCTGTCAGTAGGATCCAAGCTCGATTCTAATGCGCGATCTTCAGCGGCTGCTAAAATATCTCCGCCCTCACGTCTGGGCTTTCGCCATTGCCACGCTCGCAATGGTAGTCGTTTGCGTGCTTGAGAGCGCCACCGGCGCTTTGATCGTCCCGATTTTCGATCAGGCCCTTGCGCAATCAGGAGGGGAAAGGACCTCAACTCTGTTTGGCTTGCAGAAGCTGATTCCAGAGTCGGGCCTCGCAGCATGGCGCACCATCTCGCTCCTGCTGATTCTTTTCACCATCGTAAAGGGAATCGCCGAATACTTCTCGACCTACTTGATGGCTTACATCGGCCAGTCGGCCATCCTGAGGCTGCGCCAGGATCTCTACGGCCACCTGCTGGGACAGTCGGCATCTTTTTTCGAGCGTCATCGCACAAACTATTTAGTTTCGCGATTGATCTCCAGCGCCACCGCCATTGAAACGGCAGTGACGCACACACTGCGCGACATGCTGCGCGAGAGTTTCATGTTAATCGCCTTTCTGATGGCCTCGTTCTATTACAACTGGAGGCTGACGCTGGGCTCATTACTGATCGCGCCGCCCATCGCCTGGCTCACTATTAAGTTTGGCACCTCGCTGCGCAAACTGGCGCGCGAATCTTTCGAAGGCAGCAAACACCTGACCGACGTGGCCCAGGAGGCGCTGGCAAATCAGAACATAGTTAAGGCCTATCAAGCCGAGCCGCGCGAACGCCAAAGATTTTCCAACGTTGCTCAACGGATTCGTCGGGCGAATCTAAGATCAGCAAGCATCGCGGGGATGTCGCCGCCAATCATTGAATTCATCGGCGTGCTCTTCGTCGTGGCCGTGCTTTTCTTTGGCGAGCGCGAAATCCGGCTCGGTCACATGAACCGGGCCCAGTTTCTCACCTTTCTTTTCTTCCTGTTTCGCAGCTATGACCCGATGCGAAAACTTTCGCGCCTGCAGAATTCGATGTCACAGGCGCTGGCCGCGGCCCGTCACGTTTGGGAAGTGATGGACGAGCGCGCCGAGATACCTGAGAAGCCAAATGCCGTCAATCTGGCGCCGCTAGCCCGTGAAATAGAATTTCATGCGGTGAATTTTGATTATGCGAACGACGCGCGCCCGGTGCTTCGCGACATTCATTTGAATGTGCCCGTGGGCAAGATGGTCGCACTGGTCGGCGAGTCGGGCGGCGGAAAATCGACGCTCACGAAGTTGCTGCCTCGGTTTCATGATCCGACCTCTGGTGCTGTGTTGTGGGACGGAACCGATTTGCGCGATGCGCGCGTGGCCAGCTTGCGCAGTCAAATCGCCATCGTCACTCAGGAAACCATCCTCTTCAACGATACGGTGCGATACAACCTCACTTATGGCCGGCCGGACGCTACCGACGAGGACATGCACAACGCGGCGCGCACCGCCCTCGCTCACGATTTCATCATGGACCTGCCCGAAGGTTACGACACGGTAATCGGCGAGCGCGGCACCTTTCTTTCGGGGGGCCAGCGCCAGCGCCTGGCAATCGCGCGCGCCTTGCTCACTGACGCGCCCGTGCTCGTGCTCGACGAAGCGACTTCGGCCCTGGACGCTGAATCGGAAAAACTGGTCCAACGCGCGATCAATAATTTGATTCGCGACCGGACCACGATTGTGATTGCGCACCGGCTTTCCACTGTGCGGCGTGCCGATTCGATCGTCGTCATGGAAGCCGGAAAAATCATCGAGCAAGGCACCCACGCGGAATTGCTTGCCCGCGGCGGACGCTATCAGAGACTTTACGAGTTGCAATTTGCCGACGAAGAGGAAGAACTGTCAGTTGTCAGTGGTCAATAGTTAGTTGCCGATTCCGCGGCTACGACTGACAACCAACAACTGACTACTGACACACTTATGAAATCGATGACCGGATTCGGACGGGGCGCGGCGAGCGGCGATGGTTACACCGTCGCCGTCGAGCTCAAGACAGTAAACAATCGTTATCTCGACATTCACCTGCGCGTGGGCCAGGAACTGAGCTCGCTGGAAGTCGATATTCGCAAGCGGATCAATGCGCGATTGTCACGCGGCCGTGTCGACGTAAACATCAACTTCGATCGCACGGGCGCCACTTCGACGTTCGAAATCAATCAGGCGTTCATCGCCGGCTATGTCGATGCCCTGCGAGACATTCAACGTCAGTTCAATCTGTCCGGCGACATCGATGTAAATGCCATTGCTCGCCTGCCCGGCGCGCTTTCTACCGCGCGCGACGATTTGAATGAAGACAAGGTGAAAGGGATCGAAAAGGCCATCGATCAGGCGCTGGACAATCTTGAAGAGATGCGTCGAGTCGAAGGCGCGTCGCTGGCCGCCGAGATGACCGCCCGGCTTCAGAAGATTGAAGCGACAGTTCCGGTAATTGAAGCCGCGGCCGGAGGCCTCGTCGAAACTTATCGACAGCGCCTGCAAAAGCGAATTGCGGAAATGATCGCCCGCGGCGGTCAGACAGTCGAGCTAGACGCCGGCCGGTTGGCGCAGGAAGTCGCCTACCTCGCCGATCGCAGCGACATCACGGAAGAACTGGCCCGGCTTAAGAGTCACGTCGAGCAGTTTCACTCAACCATTGCCTCGTCAGGCGAGGTCGGCAAACGTCTGGATTTTCTGCTGCAGGAATTGAACCGCGAGGCGAATACTGTCCTGTCGAAATCAACTGACATAGCGATCAAGGATGCCGCTTTGGCAATTAAGGGCGAAGTCGAGAAGCTGCGCGAGCAAGTACAAAATGTCGAATGAACTGAAACATGTTGCGCCGAAAGACGCGACGCCCACCAGCGGTCGCGGCATGCTGATCGTGGTCAGCTCGCCTTCCGGAGGCGGCAAGGGCACGTTAATCGATCGGGTTTTGCAAACCGTTGCCGGCGTCAGCTATTCAGTTTCGTACACGACCCGGGCGCCCCGCGCCAAAGAACAAGACGGCCGCGAATACTTCTTTGTGACCACCGCCGCATTCAAGGAAATGATTGAGCGCGGCGAGTTTCTTGAATGGGCGGACGTCTACGGACACTACTACGGCACCAATCACCGCCAGGTCGATCGAGAGCGCGATGCCGGCCGCGACATCATTCTCGAAATCGACGTGCAGGGGGCCGAGAGCATTCGCGGGCTGGTTCCGGACGCAGTCAGCGTTTTTATCCTGCCGCCCTCGTTCGAAATGCTGCGCACGCGATTGACGGCGCGCGGTACTGACTCAGCCGAAGACCTACAGCGGCGTCTGCGGGGCGCCCCGGCGGAAGTTGAGCAATACCGCAAATTTCAATACGTAATCTTGAATGATGATATTAACCGGGCCTCCGCGCAGTTGGCTTCCGTGATTTACGCTGAGCGCGCCCGGCGTGAGCGACAAGAGACAACGTTGAGAGATGCGCTCGCCGATTTTGCCCGCGTTGGTTCAGCCACAACCACGGTTAGCGAGAAATGACCTCGCCGTGGTACGGTACTAATTAATTGGAGATAACGAAGTTCTTATGGCCACTACACACGAAGAAATCAACGAAACCACTGACTCGCAGGAAATCGATTCGAAGTATCGCTTGATCATTCTCGCCGCCAAACGCAGCAAACAGCTTCAGCGCGGCGCCAGACCGCGGATCGACATCGACGCTACCAAGCACAAGCCGACCCGCATTGCTTTGGAAGAAGTAATTCGCGGCACCGTCCCGTTCCACTTCAAAATCGAAGGCGAAGCCGAACCGGCGGAAGCCTAGCCGCGCCGTCCCCGCGCCTGCGTCACCTCACACATCCAGACCTAATATCCCCAACATGAGCCCGCGAAGTGGGCGGGATAACCGTAGCCCCGGGCGTGAGCGCGGGGTTAAGCGCGCTGTCAGTACCACGTGCTTCTGCTCCTCTCCCTCTGGGAGAGGTTCGGTGAGGGTGCGAAGCATGTTGTCAGTACCACCTGCGGTAGCGGGTGGGTGAACTATCATGGCCCGGTACTCCGCCGCGTCGATGAACGCGTTATGAGCCCGCGAGCGGGCGGCATAGCAGTAGCCCCGGTCGTGAGGGCGGGGTTAAGCGCTGTCAGTACCACGTGCTTCTGCTCCTCTCCCTCTGGGAGAGGTTCGGTGAGGGTGCGACGCATGTTGTCAGTACCACCTGCGGTAGCGGGTGGGTGAACTATCATGGCCCGGTACTCCGCCGC
>DATENS010000063.1:0-18340 GCA_035274925.1 Pyrinomonadaceae bacterium
CTGATTGTGGTCGCGGCGCTGTTTTTTGCGTGGCGGGGCGGATTGTTCGGCGGCAGAAGTACCAAAGTGAATGTGAACGTGAGCGTGCCCCAGTCACAGTCGTCGCCACAACCACAATCGCAACCACAAGCTTCGCCTTAAACCTGGGCCCCTTTTACATTTTTCAAACACGGAGGACCGAACATGGGTGACGATAATGGCGGAGGTGGTGGCAGCACTGGTGTGATTGCCATCCTGGTAATTTTTCTAATAGTAGTAGCGGTGCTTTTCTTTGCGTGGCGAGGCGGCCTGTTTGGCGGAAAGAAGACGCAGGTTGATGTGAACGTGACGGCGCCGTCAAGATAGCGTCAGGACTTACTCAAGTGGGAAGGCCCGCCGCCCGATTCCAATAATCGCGAGGGATCGGGCGCGCCGGTCAAATCGTCGAGATTGAGGCGCACCTGCCCGCCCGCATCCGAATAGAGCGCAGCCTTTTGTGCGCGCCGGTGGCGGAACAGCAGGAACCCGACTAACGCGCCAATTCCCACGCACGCCAGCAACGACAGGCCCGAACTCTTCAACACGGCCATCAAAACGCCGGCTGAAGTCTGGGCAAAGTAACGTTGCAGACGGCCGTAAAGATACGGATCCTCTCCCAGCCACTGGACTACCTTCTGATACTTGACCTGATCGATTAGCTGATTCGCGCTCGCCTCATCAGTGGCGTGAAACACGAACACTGAATAGTTACCGACACGGCGATAAGCGGTCGGCGCCGGCTGACTCTGGCTTTTCAATTCCTGAATCTTCGCGGCAATGCGCTGATCGTTCTCAACTGAGAATTGCGGCGTGGCAAACTCTACAATCAGCAACTGGGCCTTGCCGTAGTTGGCCGTTACCGCTTCCGTGCCGCCCTCGAAATCAATCGCCTCGACAACCGGTTGGTCAGCAAATGCGCTCCGAAGATCGCCAGCCGTTACCACGTACGAGTACTTCGCCACGTTCGGCCACTGCGGCAGGTGCTGAACCAGGATTGGAATTTCTTGGTCAGGACTCGGCGTAGGCTGCTGCACCGGACGTACCGGCGCATTAGCCTTGGCGAGTCCGCAAAGGATCAAGACGGCGGCGAGCGCTACCGTCATCACGAGTTTTTGGCAAAGTAATCTCACGAATCCAGGATGCGTTAGAACCCCGAGTGCCTTTCGATGTTCCCGAAAGGGAAACATCACCAACGGGTTTTCGCATCTTCAGTCTAATGCCATCGCCGCAGCTCTCGCAAAAGCAGGTCGGCATAATGTCGTGGATTGTTGATGTTGTGCAGGACGGTTGAGCCCCCGATTTCACTGGCGTTATCGACCACCACGTCGCCAAAACCGAGGATGCGCTGGGGAATCGAGGCTGAGACGGTGACGTCCTGAATCTTCGCGAGAGGAATGTTGCGCGTGGTGCGCGCGATCAGACCGTAGTCAATCTCGATTTTTGAATCAGTCAGCGTGTAACGCAGCATGTTCCGCTTCAAATGATAGTAAGCAGGGATCAGCAGCAAGGCCAAAGCGATCGGCACGGTGATGTACCAGGGAATATCGCGCAGTAGCGGAATGAACTGCAGCGCGATAGTCAAAAGAATCGCTCCCAGAATTGCTAACCCATAACCGATCTTTACGAACAGCAGCGTGGGCCGCACAGTAAAAATCACGCTTTCCAGATCATCGTCGTCCTGATATTGAGCGGGAACATTCACCTGCGGCGGGCGGGCGATGCGTGTTTCCTCAAGGTCCCGCACCGGTGTAGCGCAGTTCTTGCAGAAGCGGCTGTCGGGGTCGATAAATGATCCGCAGTTAACACAACGCATTGGTGATCGCTCCAGTTCGATTTTGGGCGGGGTAATCATACATAAAGATTGCCCTTACCCAAATACGACACGAGGCGACTCTCCGTTCCGCGGAGGTCGCCTCGTTCAAGAACGTGCTGGGGGCAGTTCTTACTGGCTTAGCAGCTGCAATCGCCCATCAGGCAGGCGCACCGTCAAAACGCTGCGCTCGTAAATATTCAAAGGGGTGGATGTTTTTTCGTTGAGTTTCGCCACTTGCGAGCGTGACAGGCTGGGCGCATAAAGGGCCGCATTCGGGTCACGAAGCAGATTGTAACGGCGCGAGATTCTCCGTACGTACTCCTGCGTCTCAGCATACGGGGGAACGCGCCAGCCGTACTTGTCTACCGCACCTTCACCCGCGTTGTAACCTGCCAGGGTCAAGGACAAATCGCCGTTGAAGCGATTAATCAGAAAATTAACGTAGCGGGCCCCGCCTTCAATGTTCTGCTTCGGGTCGAAAATATTTGTCACGCCAAAACGAGCAGCCGTTCCCGGCATCAACTGCATGAGTCCGCGCGCGCCTTTCGGCGAGATTGCGCGCCGCTTGAAACTCGATTCCTGGTGCATGATGGAATAGAGCAGGAGCGGATCAAGCTTATTTCGCTGCGCTGAATCGATTATGTATCCATCGACCTCCGCGTTGCCGGTAGTGAAACCGCGCAGAGAAGACGCGAGCCCCGCAGGGTCGCTCGACAGAACGCTCGGGTTCGCCGGCAACATCGTCGAGCGAACATTAGTGGAGACGCTGTCCTGAGCTGTAGCGTGGGATCTTTTCGCACGCGGGCCCCTCTTCGCATTCGGTAAGACCAAAGCTGTGGGGGGATCGACGTGAATCTGAACGCCATTCCGGGTATCGAAATTGTCGAAGGAGTAATTAACGCTTTGAGCGACCGCGGCTGATGCACAAGTCAGAACTATCAAAGCAGCGAGCAGGGGAATGATTTTCATAAGTGAAAGGTGACTAGAGGAACTTAACCGAGAGTACTAACCAGACCGTTTTCGGCCGGACTGAATAATAACAGAATGGTTTCAAACTTGCCAAAACTTTTTGAGCATTGCGTATTGGGGGCCCGAAGAGTGACCCGAAAACCGCCCGCGCCGCGCCTTATCAATTGGGTGTAAGGTTCACTATTTCATCATTTAGTGCCCGTCTCAGAAGGTCATTGACAGCGATAGTATGATCCGGCTCGATTCACTTAATTTCGGCTTTTTGATTCTTGAGCGTCCCTTCCGGACGCCTCCCTATTCGCAAAGGAGAAACGACGATGAGAAAGCTCCTATGGGTCGTTTTGTCAGTGATTTTTGTGTTTGGCCTGAGTGCAGCCGGCCAGAATAAGAACAGCAATAGCGGTTCGAATACGGCTTCAACGAACGCGAACAAGCCCAAGCGAGGCCCAGTCTTCCGCGCCACTAGTGATCAAATTAAGCAGGCCCAGGCAATACTGAGGCAGAGAAGCTTCTACACCGGAGAGGACACGGGGAAGCTAAATCCCGATACTCGTGCCGGCCTGAAGAAATTTCAGGAGGCCGAAGGAATAAAGGTGACGGGGACGCTGAACAAGATAACGCTTGAGAAAATGGCGATTCCGCTTACTGACAGGCAGAAGACGATGTGAGCGAGGTGGACGGCGGCCTTTGGCGCAAGCATCAACCGCCATCGGCGGCCGCCATTCCATTCCGACGTTCCTGTCCGGTGTGATACTCAATCACGCTGCGGATAATCCCGTCCAGGTCCATCTCAGGGCGGAAGCCGATTAGCTTGTTGACCTTCGCAATTTCAGGAACGCGGCGGGGCATATCTTCAAAGCCTTCTTCGTAGGCTTCGTCATATGGCACCAGAATTATTTCGGATTGGGATTGTGCCAGCTCTTTAATGCGCTGTGCCAAATCGGAAATGGTGATCTCCTGATTCGAGCCGACGTTGAAGACTTCCCCGACTGATTTACTGTTGTCCATCAGTTTTACGAGGGCTCCCACCACATCGCCGACGTAACAAAAGCATCGGGACTGTTTCCCGCTGCCGTAAACCGTGATGGGCCGCCCGGCAAGCGCTTGCTTCACGAACGTCGGAATCACCATGCCGTATTGTCCGGTTTGGCGCGGGCCGACCGTATTGAAGAGCCGCACCACCGTGGTCGGCAGTTTCTTTTCGCGCCAGTAGGCAAGCGCCAGAAACTCGTCAATCGCTTTCGAGCACGCGTAACTCCAACGTCCTTTTGTGGTAGCGCCCATCACCAGATTGCCGTCTTCACGAAAAGGAACTTCGGCGCTCAAACCGTAAACTTCTGAAGTCGACGCCACCAGGACGCGCTTCTTCTTTTTGTTGGCTAGTGACAGGACAACTTCAGTCGAGTGCACATTGGTTTCGATCGTGCGCACCGGGCTTTCGACAATCAGTTTCACTCCGACAGCTGCCGCCAGGTGGAAAATGACATCGCACTGGTCTACGAGCTCAGCCGTCACCGGCTGGTTATTCACGTCGTCGATGGTGTAGTGGAATCGCGGATGGTCCTTCAGATGACGAATATTCTCAAAACTGCCCGTGGAAAGATCGTCAATTACGAATACGTCATCACCGCGTTTCAGATATGCATCTGAAAGATGCGAGCCGATGAAACCAGCGCCGCCTGTTATAAGAACGCGCAAAATAAATGTCTCCTTGTTCGGGATTCTCCGAGTGACGCCCTGCCAGCCAGATCAGAAATTAGGGGTATGACTTGAAGTCTAGAAACCGGGACCGCTCGTCCAAACATCATAACCGCCCTAAGAGTAAACATTCAAAGGCGCTGCCGATCCGCATCGACTCAGAAAACATGCATTTCCTCGCTTTGGGGGCCCAGGGCCGGCTGAGCGCCGAGAAGTTCCTGGTAGCACGCCACCACGTCGTTGATAAGCCGCTCCTTTGCATAGCCGTGTGCAACGAACTCAATTGCGCGCTCACCCATTGCCCGGCGCTCGGTTTCGTGGTCGAGCAGAAAGCTGAGACCCTGGCAGAAACCCTCGACGTCGTTAGATCTCACGCCAATTCCCCGTTCACAACGCACGAATCCCCGGTCTTCGGCGGCCGCTTCACAGTTCCCCAGCAATTCCGCCACACCACCCACCATGGTTGCGATGGCCGGGCGGGCATTGGCCAGGCCTTCAATCAACGTTAACGGGGTTCCTTCATTCAGGCTGGTCAGCGCAACCACATCAAGCGCCGGATAAAAGTTCTCCGGATCGTGACGCGTGCCCAGAAACATCACATCGTCACTCAGCCCGAGTTGTTTGGTCTGCGCTTCCAGTTCCGGCCGCAGATGACCATCTCCGATGATCAAAAATCTTACTTTGCGCAGCGGCGCCGAGTGAGTGGCGGTACTTTGCTTCAGCCGCGCAGCCACTTGCAGAAACATCTGATGGTTTTTTACTTCTGTTAAGCGTCCTACAATCCCAACCAGCAAGTCATTCGCTCCGATATGTAACTCGCTGCGCAGAGCAGGACGTCGCTCTTTCCAATCAGCGAAAGCGGCGATGTCCATGCCAAGGGGAATTATCTGGAATTGTTCGCGGCGGCCAACGCGAAACGTTTCGTGAATCTCGCGTCGCTGTTGTTCGCTGAGGACTATGATGCGATCCGTCCCCAGGCGCGCCAGGACCCGCTCCACTGTTAGAAAAAGACTCGTCCGGAACTTTCCGTAGTAACTATGAAAGACATGACCGTGGTAGGTGTGCACGAATTTGGCGCGCCTCGGTTTCCCGATAAGGGCCGACGGTGTCAGCCACCGATACATCAGGCCGGCCGCGCGACCCACAGTTCCCGCTTTTGCGGTGTGCGTGTGCACTATGTCGGGCCGTTCGCGCAGCATGAGCCGGTAGATCTTCCAGGTAGCAATCGCATCCTTCGGTGAAATCTCGCGGCTCATCTCGGGCAGGGTAACAGGCTTGACACCGGCCGCGACCGCAACCTGGCCCATGTCGTCTTCGCCCGGCGGCACGACCCCGGTAACCAGTACGGTCTCGTGCCCCATCTTCTTCAATCCTTCGGAAAGCCAGACGACATGCCGGGCCGGACCGCCCACGTTGAGACGAGCGATAATGCGAAGAATTTTCATGAGAACAGAAGGCAGTAGGCAGAAAGCAGAAGGCTAATCGCCGGCGCTTTACCGCTTCGGTGGTCGCCCGGTGGTCTTCGCCTTGCTGCTTACTGCCTACTGCTTACTGCCTACACTCCCTCAATCATCCATTCTAAAGATCGTGGCGGGATCATCTTCGTGGCGCACTTCGTCGATCTTTTCCCGGCGCTGTTCACCCATGTAAAGACGATTCGGGCAGTTGATCACGATTCCGTCCTTTGTGCCGACATTCTGGTAAGCATGAACGACGCCTTTCGGAATTAGTACTGTTTGGGGATTGTCTTCACCCACGACCAGCGTCATAACGTTCCGGTAGCTCGGCGAGTCGGCGCGATTATCCCACATGCGCAGTTTGAAATTTGACGGCCCAATAAAACAAAACAGGTCGGCTTGATCGACATGTTCGTGGGGTCCGCGCGTCACACCGGGATTGGTTGAAGAGATGTAGGACATCATGGGATAGAATTCGGGCGCCAACTCATCATGGCGAAAAAGCTCGCTTAGCCATCCCCGATTATCATTGAACTTTCGCACCGGGCGGACCACCACATCTTTGATTTCTCCGGCTTGAAAATTGTCAGGCATTGGCGCCCGCCTCTGCTGCATGTTTCTCGTCCTTGTTGTTTGCGCCGGTTTCGGCGACGAGGTTTGAAGCATAAAGCAAACTTTCAAACGTGCCGGCGTCGCTCCACCAACCGGTGAGTTCGTCCCAGGTCATCTCGTCGCGTTCGATGTAGGCGTTGTTCACATCAGTGATCTCGAGTTCGCCGCGGCCGGACGGCTTCAGAGTCCGAATGATGTCGAAAACTCTGGCGTCATACATGTAGATGCCGATCACGGCGTACGCCGATTTTGGCTCCGCGGGCTTCTCGTCAATACGCACAACGCGGTCGCCGTCGAGTTCGGGTACGCCAAAACGCTGCGGATCGGGAACTTTCTTAAGCAGGATTTTGGCGCCGTGACCTTGTTTGCGATACGCGTCGGCGGCGGCTTTGATGTTGCCCTGAATAATGTTGTCTCCGAGCACGACGCAGATCGGTTCCTGGCCCGCAAAATGTTCCACCAGCGAAAGCGCCGCCGCGATGCCTCCTTCACCGTCCTGATAGGTGTAGTTGAGGTGCTTGAGACCGAAGGCCTTGCCGTTTCCGAGCAGTCGCAAAAAGTCGCCCGCTGAATTGCCGCCGGTGACGATCATAATGTCATTGATTCCGGCATTCACCAGCGTCTGAATCGGATAGTAGATCATCGGCCGGTCAAACACGGGCAGCAGATGCTTGTTAGTCACGGACGTTAACGGCCGCAAGCGACTACCCAAACCGCCGGCAAGAACTACTCCTTTCATTCAGAAATACCTTCCCTTTTCTCAGCTTGAATTCGAATGCTATCGCCAAGGCCCGTCAGCCCCAACGCCGCGTTTGCCGCGGACTTGACGCTGCGCGTTAATGAATTTCGAAGCAGGGCTTCGTTGAGTTGATAGCTGCTTGAAACCCGATCAAACGATTCTTCATTTAAAGCAGCGGGTGCCTCGGCCGGGCCCGCGGCATTCTCCTGCGAACCGTTGGATTTCGTTTGCCTGTTCCGGCTGCGCAGTGCGTGCAAAATCTCGAATGGGTTACAGCCCCTCGCCTGCATGCGTATCCGCTCAAAGCCTGCCTTTTCAATCAACTGCCGAAGTCCGTTGATGGAGAATAGCTGCAAGTGCTCCGGCGGACAAACGGTAGTCCAGCTCACACCGAGCATCCGCGATGAGACCCCGCGGCCATTCGGTGTCGTCGCCCAGAGCACGCCGCCCGGTCGCAGGATTCGAGCCACCTGCTTCAACAGCGAAAGCGGATCGGTCACATGCTCAAGCAGTTCACTGGCGATGACGACATCAAAATAGTCATCGGGATAAGGCGCACTGGCGAGATCGCCTTGAAAGACTTTAAAACCCAGCGAGCGCACGTACTCGACCGCGGGGACGGAAATCTCCAAGCCTTCACCATCCCAACCGGCACGCTTCGCGGCTTCGAGAACGGATCCCGCGCCGCACCCAATATCCAGGACACGATTTGTCCGGCGGTATTTCTTCAAACTCTCGAAAACTTTATCCAACTGTCCCTGGATAAAGTCCGGCACCGTCAGATTCGATTCATCGTAATAGTCATCGTAATCGAGTGCGACACGCTCGGAATACAACGAGCGGCAACTCAGGCATTGATAAATGGGACAGCTATTCTTAATGCCCAGCGAACTGCGTTGTTCACTGTTACATGCCGGACATTTATCAGCGGTATTGACCATCACGTGATCAGTCGATAAATCTTTCAAACCACAACTCGAGCATCAACAAAGACCAGAGCCGGTGCGAATGGTCAGCCTTTCCGGCAACGTGGTCTTCGACGACGCGGCGTACCGCTTCCGGCTTAAACAGACCCCGCGACAAGGCTTTGTCGGACAATACCGTTTCCCGCAGGAACGGCTGCATTTCGCCGCGAAACCAATATCCTATCGGCACGCCGAATCCCATCTTTTTGCGCGTCAAATTCTCTGACGGCACGAGGGTTTTCAGCACACGCTTCAGCAAGTACTTCGTAGTCAGCCGCCGCAACTTCATTTTTTCCGGCAAGCTGGCGGCGAATTCCATCAAGTGATGATCGAGAAAAGGCGAGCGCGCTTCCAGTGACACCGTCATGCTGGCAATATCCATCTTCACCAGCAAATCGTTCGGCAAATAGGTCATTGTGTCAGTCATGAGGGCCGCATCAACGATCCCCGAGCCATTCGCCTTCGCAAACCAGGGCGCGATGATTCCGGCGGTGCTGAAATTAGCAGTCTCAGCCCGGAAATTGTCAGAGTAAAGAGCCTGTTTCGCGTCTTCGTCAAACGCGCTGATCCAGCGCAGATAGCGTTCGATAGGCGAGAGCGCCGCGGCCGCGACGAATCGTTTTGCTTTGCGCACCGGACCAGGGCGAGTTTCGAATCCGGGAACTGCGTTTACCATGCCGCCTACACCGCTGCGGACGGCGCGGGGAAGCGCGGCGTAACTCTGCGCCAGATTCATTGCTGCATAACGCTCGTATCCGGCAAAACATTCGTCGCCGCCATCGCCATTCAACGCCACCGTCACGTACCGGCGCGTCTCGCGCGAAACGTAATAGCTGGGAATTGCCGACGAGTCGGCGAAGGGTTCGCCGTAATGTTCGACAAGCGTCGGCAGGATCTCCATCGCATCGGGCCGCACGATAAACTCATGATGATCAGCGCCCACGTGTTCAGCCAGGCGGCGGGCGTGATGCAACTCGCTGAAGTCCTGCTCTTCAAATCCGATCGAGAAAGTCTTGACCCGCTCAGAAGATTCCTGCGCCATCAGAGCCACCACAGCGCTTGAATCGATGCCTCCTGAAAGAAAAGCGCCCAACGGCACTTCGGACATCAGGCGGATGCGGACCGCTTCGCGCAATAGTTCCACGGCACGCTCGCCGGCCTCCGCCTCGCTGATTTTAACTTTTTTCGAAAAGTCGAGGTTCCAGTAACGTTCGAGCTTAATATCGCCGTTCTTCCACAGCAGCCAGTGGCCTGGCTCCAGTTTTCTGATGGCGCGATACGCGGTCAGCGGCGCCGGTACGCAAATGAACGAGAGATAGTGATGGATGGCTTCGTAATCGACGTCGCGGCTGACGTCAGGGTGCAACACGAGAGCGCTGAATTCGGAAGCGAAGATTAACTGGCCCGGCGTTCGCGCATATAGCAGCGGCTTCTTTCCGACGCGATCGCGCGCCAGAAAAAGGGACTTCTCCTGTTCATCCCAAATCGCAAAGGCAAACATGCCGCGCAAGTGTTTGGGACAATCAGTTCCATATTGATCGTAGGCGGCAATGACTGCTTCGGTATCGCTGTTGGTGTAAAACTCGTGGCCGAGCTTCTCGAGTTTCTCGCGCAACTCGCGGTAGTTGTAAATCTCGCCATTGAAAATCAACCATTTTGTCCGCGCGCGATTATGAATCGGCTGTTGGCCGGTTTTGAGATCGATAATCGAGAGGCGGCGCATCGCCAACCCCACGCCCTCGCCAAAATAGAATCCGTCCTCGTCCGGACCGCGGTGCCGAATCGCTTCGTTCATGCGCTCGAGCAACGGGCGATCGACCGGGGCCTCATCGGCGCGAACAATTCCTGCTATACCACACATATAAGTATTGTTTCTCTGACCTAAGAGCCCACGGGAGTTAATAATCGAGTGTTTATTCCCGGCAACTGACTATGGGCTTCCTTTGGCATGCAGATGACTGACGGCAATGCCCGGGCGGCCTGCGCGCTGATCGCGCATTGAACGCGCCTCGGCAGAATCCCGCTGGCGCTTTTCTTCCCGCTTCTCTTTCAACAGCACGGCTCCGACGGCGACAAAAATGAAATAGAACACCAGCAGTTGCGCGCGCTGGCGGTAAGCGTTACCCACATTCCCTTGAAAGACTGAATAAGCCAGGGTAAGCATGAAGGTGAAAATTAGAATCGGCGACATCTGTCGCAACCGATGTTTAAGTGAAAACCAGAGTCCCAGCACCAGCAAAGGAAAAGCCGACCACCAAACGATCATCTCCGGTAACGTTAAGCTTTGTCGCAATGAACCCAATTGCCATGGAAATGGCGCAAACAAAAGGTAAATAAGGCCCAGTGGGATGGTTGATAAAGCGCCGCTGGTGGTTGAAACGTCCACGTCCGCGCCGAATCCCGATTTTGCCGTTGTCGCCGAATCGCGACGGCTCACCTGCACGCGCTCCAAATTAGCGAATTCCGTAACTTGTGCTGTCGCGTAACGTGTCACGCCGAGGTAGGTCAGGGACAATCCGAGCACGACGACCACCACCATCTGCCGCGCGAGGCTCTGGGCGGTTAGTGCGCGCATGCCGAGGATGAATGCGCCCCCAATCGCGGCGAGCAACATGTAAAAAACGTAAAAGCGAAACGCGAGTACTCCAAACATCGATGCGACCAGGACCAGCAGGTACAAGGCACTGATTTTCTGGCCGAGTTTCAGCGTCGCCAACATGCTCAAAGCCAGGAAGAAAACGATCGGCCCATCCTTCAGACCTTGCGACGACCAGAGGACCAGCGAAGGATAGAACGCCACTGCGATGGACGCGATCGCAGCTACCCGGCGATTCTTAAAAACGTCGTAGGCGCAAAGAAAGATGAGCGGGGCAGTTGCCGCGCCGATTACCGCATTGAGGTATTGGATCGCCAGCATGTTGCGCCCAATGACTCGATAAACCGCGGCGATCATATAAACCATTCCCCAGCCGGACTGGTAACTCTTGCCTACGAACTGGTCGACCAGGATTTGCATGTAGGCGTCCCCGGCCCACGCGCGCCACTGCAAATCTCCAAAATAGTCGTAAGTTAATGCGTCGCCACCAAAGAAGTCCTGGCCGTTGAAGACAAATATCGCTGAACCAATCACGATGCGAACAATCAGCGCCAACATGAAAAGCTTTAAAAGATAGGAGGCGTGCTCGCGAGCGCGGCTGATTAAGACACCAGCGACTGCCGCCGCAACCGCCCCAACCCCGAGAGCAGTCGCGCAATAACCTAATGTAACCGGACCATAGAGACTCTCAAACGGCGCCGCCAGCGGCGGCACGAACACCATCACCGCGACGACCAGCAATAGAGTGAGTACTGCTATAACGGCGTTCATAATCAGTTCCTGTTCGAACTGCGTAGCACCAGGTTATCTTCGAGAATCAGTGCATCAAAGCCGGCGCCCTGAAACGTGCGGATCGCATCTTCCGGAGTGCAAACGATCGGCTCTTGAATATTGAAAGAAGTATTAAGGAGAGCCGGCACGCCGGCGACCTCTTCAAATTTCTTGATCAGTTTCCAATAGCGCGGATTAGTCGCCTGACTGACGGTTTGCGGCCGCGCCGTTCCATCTACGTGGACCACGGCGGGAATAGCGTCACGCATTTCCTCGCGAACGCTTATGACGGTAACCATGAAAGGATCGCGGTGATCGAATCCGAAGACGTTTTCGCTGGCCTCTTCCAACATTGAGGGCGCCAGGGGGCGGAACCATTCACGCAACTTCACTTTTTCGTTCAGCAACTGACGCATGTCACCGCGCCGCGGATCGGCGAGGAAGCTGCGACCGCCCAACGCGCGCGGCCCGAATTCCATGCGGCCGTGAAACCAGCCGACGATCGCGCCATTGGCGATCATGTTCGCCACGCGCGAGAGCAATTCGTCTTCGCCCAACGTTTCGAAGTTCAGTCCCGCAGCTTTCAAAGCTGATTCGCATTCTGCTGACGAGAACCCAGGTCCGTAGTACGCATGCTTCATCACCGCACTGCGCGGCTGTTTCAAAACTTTGTGGTGCACCAGGTACGCCGCGCCGAGCGAACATCCCGCGTCGCCCGCGGCCGGTTGAATGAAATAGTTTTCGAAAGGCGACTCCTGCATGATGCGGCCGTTCATGACCGAATTGAACGCCACACCGCCGGCCAGACAAAGGTTCTTTTCGCCCGTTTCGGAGTGCAGATGCTGAAGCAGTTTCATCACCACATCTTCGAGGGCTTCCTGCGCGCTGGCCGCGATGTCCATGTGCCGCTGCTCGAGCTCTTCGTCGGGCTGACGCGCAGGGCCGAGCTCGGCAATGATTGCCTCGGGAAACTTATAGTGCTTGGCCAAATGATGGTCGAGCACGCGTATGTTCAGATGAAAATCGCCGCTGCCATTGGCCGAAAGAACTTTCTGCGCAAAGAAGTCTTTGTAGACGGGTTTGCCGTACGCGGCCAGACCCATTAGCTTCCATTCATCGCCGGCGAACATATCAAAGCCGACAAAGTTCGTGACCGCGGAATAGAACTGGCCAAGCGAATGCGGCAGCTTGATTCGCTTCAGCGTTCGCAGGTCCGTGCCCTGGCCGCGCGAGAACATGGTCGTCGTGTCTTCGCCGGTGCCGTCCATCGTGAGCACAGCTGCCGATTCGAATGGTGACAGAAAGAAAGTGCTGGCGGCATGACAAAGGTGGTGCTCGAAGTAGTGGAAGCGAAAGTTACTCGGTCCGAAATGCTGGCGAATCTTGCGCGCGTAGCCAAACATCCCCAGATAACTCTTGCTCACCTGATCGACGCCGCGATCGACGCGGGCGCGAAACATGTCGCGGGAAATCGCCGCCGACTTAAGCGCCTGCATTGCCTTGTGACGCAGGATCCACGGTTTCCAGTACAGCGCGACATGACCTACGTCAGCGATTCCGATGCCCGCTTCATCAAGGCAGTATTGGATGGCGCGAAATGGAAAACCGCTGTGATGTTTGACGCGCGAGAAGCGCTCTTCCTCCACGGCGGCAACGATTTTGCCGTCGCTGAGAAGCGTCGCGGCTGCGTCTCCTAAGGTTGTTAATCCAAGAATGTGCATTTACTTCCTTAATTCCCTAGCCTACCCCTAATGCCAATTCAGCGGACGGCTGTTCATTATTCGAATGCGCTGTCTGGGCCAAACGGCCACAGACGCCAAAGCCGCGCCGCCCATCATTGCAAAGCCATACTTGCCCGAAACCTGCATCTGCGAACCATCTGGAGACCTCGTCGAAAGAATGGTAATGCGCGTAAGGTGCGCCAAAGATATCCATCAGCGCCAGGGCCGCTTCGCGACGATTGATTTTGGCATAAGAGCGAATGCCCAACACATTTACGACGGCGCAAAAAGCGACAAAAGCAGGCGCCAGCACATTTGCGATAATCTTAAAAACTTTTGCCGGTATGTGCGTTGTCACCGCTCTAATCGAATTTACAAGCGGTGTGACGAACCGTTCGTACTTATAGAGCCAGACGTAAAAAGTACCACCAGGTCGCAGTAGCGGCCGCAGCGCCCGAAAAGTCTTCAGCGTGTTTGGCGTGTGATGCAGTACTCCCGCCGAATGAATCAGATCGACGCTCGATTGAGCCAACGGCGGATTTTGCAGATCGGCTTGTACAAAATGGACCCGCTTCGGGTCACTCCCTTCGTGCATCAACCGGTAACGGTGACCATGCTCAAGACCGGAACTTACATCGACGGCAATGACTTCAAGGCCCAATGCACCGTACGCTACGGATTGACTGCCATTGCCACAGCCCGCATCTAACATCACTTTTCCGCGCAGCTCAGCGGAAGGAATTCGAATCGAATCGAGAAAAAACCATTGCACTCGATCGGCGAGTCGCATTCCCCATGTATCGCCGCCCAATTCATGGTTATCCCACTCAAAGCTGAAGTTTGCGCGTGTCTTTTGATCGTAGTTTTTTGCGGACGAGTCTCCAGGTTCAATCAGGGATTGTAACGCCGGGGGGATCGGCCGCGTGACAGAGTCCGAGATGGCTGGCCAATACTCCTGGATTGCGTCAGGAAGCATTCGCGGAATTCCGCGAACCACAGGAAACCAGTGCGACTCTGACTCACACGTCAGTAGCGCAGTCTTGATTTCAGAATCGCCATTCGCCGGTGTCTCGAGCGATCTTACGGTTAATCTTGAGGCGCAAGAGGGACAGCGGAGATAATCTAGCAGTCGTGGATACATCCTTAATTATGGCGAGCTCCGTATTTAGTCGAAATCAGCCGCTTTTGCGGAAAATCAAAATATTACACAGTCTGCCGGTAAAGTCGAAGCATGCTTAAGCACCCCGGAACCACTCGTGCCGACCTGACAAGCGGGTTCCGATTCGGCGCCGCATGAGAAACGAGCCTCTTCCTGATGCACTACTTTCGCGGCAACACCTGTTTTCTGGTCGATTATCGAGGAGCAGCGGCATAACCCAGCGTTGCAGGCCCAGGAATGTACATTCGTCAGCCTCTTTCAGCGGCTGCGTCGCGCAGCACTCGGGCCAGTTTTTCGGCCTGGGTTTCCAGATGATAAAGCTCGACCGCGTGACGCCGCCCCGCCGCGCCCATACGCTGACGTCTTTCGGCATCGTCCAGCAATGTTCTCACTTTTTCAGCCCATTCTTCCTGAGTCGTAGCGAAAAGGTGTGTCACGCCTTCTTCTCCCAGCTGCGCCGCCGCGCCGACTGGCGAGGCCACGTAAGGGACGCCCGCCGCCATGTACTCAATCGCTTTGAAGCCGGACTTTCCCGTCGCCCAATTGTTATCGGGATTTACCGGATAAAGGCCAACATCGAGCGATTGAAAGTCCTCGACTTCGCGCTCTAAGTCCCATTCCAGATTCTCCACTTCAACTCCCGGAACCGGGACGCTGGCGCGACCGGATCCGACGATCTTCAGTTTGAACGGTCGTGTCTTTGCAACTTCCGCAAGTGCCGGGAGGATCGATTGCATGAATGGGAATGTCGAATGAGTGCCGACCCAACCCACGACGGGTATTGATCGGTTCCGGGATTCGGCTGGCTTGAACTTGTCAGTGTCAACGACGGTCGGGATTATCTCGGCGCGCGCTCCTTTGCTCGAAACATATTCGGCGACGGTCTGGTTTCCACAAATCACAACTCGCGACCACCGGATCAAATCATCAGTTTTGCGGAAGAATTTGAGGGCTTTCGTTAACCCACCGTAGGTCGGACTAGTATAGGGGACGTAGGTTGCGTCGTCCAAATCGAGCACCATCGGCCGTTTCAATACGCGTGTAGCTATCCATTCGACCACCGGCGGGCCGACAATCATGGCTTCTCGCTGAATCAAAACTACATCAGCTTTTCGTGCAAATCGCAGATCTGCCAATCGCCGCAATGCGGATGTGGCGAGACCAAACACGGTTGCGAGCAGGAACTTCCGACTATAGAGATTAGCGAATCGCTTTGAATCGAGAAACGGAACGATCGTCAGGGTGATTCCCCGTCTGGCGAGCGGCTCGACAAACTGTTGAAGCCTGAAGCGGGTCGCGGCGGCTTCGACCGGATATGAGGCTAGAGCCAGGACTTTTATTTGTTTCATGCGCGGCCCGCCGTTATCAATCTCCGCATGCGATTCGAGCACCCGCCTAGCTTAATTGGCCAACAACTCTTGGTACAGGTTGATATACCTTGGTCCGCCCACTGTCTTTAAATCGAAATGCTCGCGCGCGACACGCCGGCATCGATCGCGAATGTTCATATCGTCCGCCAGGGCAAGTGCCCGCTGCGCCGCCGATTGGTATGCGTCATCGGTGAATTCGTGCAAGACAACGCCAACCTGTTCGCGCTCGACAATGTCATCCATGTCGCCAATTCCTGCGTTGCAAACAACCGGAATGCCGGCCGCCAAATATTCAGGAATCTTCGTGGGAGAAGACGCAATCTGTGCGAAGGCGGTCTTACGAAAAGACAGCCCGAGGCGCGCCTGCTGCAAGTGGGCCGGAATCTCTGCGGGCGATGCCGACCGAATCTCAAAATCGCTTTCGCTCAGTCCGGCGCGGTTAAGCGCGGCACGCGCCGGCTCCGGCGGTGAGACTGAGAAGAGCCGCAGAAAAGCCTCCGGTCGTTGCCCTTTAATTGCCTTGAAGAAACGACCCATCTCTTCGACCAGATAAAGACCTATCAGCGAACCGGCATAAATTACTTCGAATCGATTTTCGGGCGAGTGAGCCGGATCGCTTTGAGCAATTGTCTCATCAAAGCGGACGAGTTCCACACAACATGGAATAACCTCGATTTGGTCCGACGGTTTCAGACTGTGGGCCACCAGCCAATCGCGCATTCGATTTGTCAGCACGACAATCCCATCGGCGCGCCGAATGCCGGCTCGCTCGAGGCGTTTGACCATACGAAACGTTATTGAATTGGTAGTCCAGACACCTGCGTCGGCGTACTCCTCGGCCATCAATCCGCGGATATCAAACAGCAGCTTGGCGCGAACAAAACGTTGCGCCAGCAGCGCCATTGCCAACGGCATGTGCGCGCGCGCATGCAGCAACTGAACTCCCTCTCGGCGTGCCAGCCTGGCGATAAAGCGCGCGCCGGCCACGATGTCATACAGGGTTGCGAGAAGCGAAGGCCGTTTGTGGTAAGGCAGATATGACCACGCTATTCCCTGCCGGCGCAATTCCTCCTCCTGCTGTTTCAAGTCCCGCGTTTCATGCAAGCGTGGTTCAAAGGTGAGCAGATGCAAGTTTATTCCGGCCGTCGCTAGTTCCCGCAAATAAGGCAGCACCTGCGTCTGCACCAGGGGTTCGTTCAGACCGAAATAGCAGATATAGAGCGCGCTGATTGCCATGTAGTCGACGAGAGTGAGGTCCTAATTAGTATTACCAGCGTGCAAATTCTCCACCGGCGCCTTTTCGCCGATGATGTTAAGCCCCGGGTTATCCAACCGGCGCAGATTGATGACGCCGGCACTCGTCAACTCGTCCACCATTTCACGGGGGGATGGCGGTTGATCATACTCAGGCGAAAGCATGTCAAACGTATCAAGAATCGCCCAATCGTATCGTTGCTTTGAAGTTAGCTGCGGCTCATGGACGTAGTTCGCTACCGGAATAGTGAACATAAAAAAGCGCCCCGCCAGCGGCAAGCGAAAGAGTGCATTCGTCAAAGGAAACAGAACCGGCATCGTTCGTTTTATTCCCGCCAGCAGTGTCTGTTTCTTTAAACGTTTGGTTAGAGGCCTAACCAGATACTTTGCATTAAGTTTAGTCCACGGCTTCCGCACGTACGCGGTAATAGCAAGCCGGCCGCCGGCGCGCAATAGCCGGGGAAGTGTACGGATGGTGCGCCGGGGATCGGGCGTATGTTGCACGACGCCTATGCAGTAACAACCATCAAAAGCGCCTTCGCGAAACGGGAGCTCGTAAATGCTGGCCTGCACGAAGTGAATATTTTTCCGCCCCTGAAGATTTGAACGCGCGGCATCAATGGCGCTGCTGAGATCGACACCTACGATGTTTGCCTCACTGGCTGCCGCCACGTCAAGAAAGCGTCCGGCGCCGCATCCCGCATCGAGAATCCACTTGCCTGCTAACCAGCTCTTGGTCCAGCCCGTCTCTGAATAAAAGCGGTCGGTAGAAAGTGTCTTGCCGTTTATCGAATCAATCTGTTCCAATTTGAACTTGTTCCATTGATAGCCGAACGAGGCGGCGTAATTCTCGCGCGGCACAAAGCGTGGAATGCTGTCTTCAATGGGGAAATGGTGCGCCTCCCGGCGACAATCAAGGCGGCCCGACACAACTTCGCCAGTGCTATCAGTCTCGGTCGCTGTGCACTTGAGTTCGCCGCCGCACGTGGGGCACGCCAGCACTTCGAGCAATTTCATCTGCATACTTCTTTAGGCAGGCTCCGAGTCGTTTCGCTTTTGATGGGGATCCACTTGAAAACCGATAGCGCGCCACGCGGCGCAAGGCGGGAATTGAATAGCCACATTAGCGATACGAGGCAAAGTTTTTTTCGCCCTGGATATTTTTTGCAGACGCGCCTTCCGCGGCTGCGCCCGGCAG
>DATENS010000064.1:0-12692 GCA_035274925.1 Pyrinomonadaceae bacterium
AAATTGATTTGATTCGCAAATCCTCAAGGCACTTTGTCGAAGCCGCGCGGCCTGCTGATCGAATCGCTATTCTTACGTTCAGCACCGAAGTGCGCGCCGTCTCGATGCTGACAAATGATCGGGAAGCTCTGATGAGAGGGATCGGACTGATTGAAAAGCCCCAGGGCGGCACCAATCTTTGGGACGCGGTTCGCTTCATTTTCGAACATGTTCTGGTCCAGTCGCGAATCGAGAATCGCCGGAGCGCTGTCGTGCTTATGACTGACGGCATCGACAATGCGCTACCCGACGTGGCGGGCGAAGGTTCGATTACAACCTTTGAAGAGATGATGAAAGTGGTGGGAGCCTCGGATTCGATCGTGCTTCCCATTTATCTGGACACTGAGAAAGAAACAGTCGAGCGCAGGCAGGCCACTGCGGTAACTTTTGTGCGGGCCCGAAACGATCTGGCCCGGCTGGCGGAAGAAACGGGAGGTAACGTGGTGCGCCGGGCGCGAAAGGTGAAGGACCTGGATGGTATCTACGAACAAGTGATCCGGGACCTGAGCATGGTTTACAGCATCGGCTACCGGCCGGCCGAAAGGGCGCGTGATGGATCGTGGCGGGGGGTGAAGGTCCAGTTGCTTGCTCATCCGGATTTGGCTGCCCGCTCAAAGAAAGGTTACTTTGCAAAATAGGTGTGATTCCGCTGGACAGGCGCAGCGCCGTTAAGATAATCTGCGGAGTTGAAACCCCAGGCTCTCTCGCCAAGGAAGAGGTTCAGTATGAAAAATTCGAAACGTATATCTGGATTCGTTTTTCTCCTTGCGATTATTGCGCTCGCGACCACGATCGCGCCCGCGCAAAACCGGGAAAAGTTCGGCATCTCTGCCAGGGCAGGCGGGGTTAATCTGGTTGTCGGAAACGTCATGGTTACGCGCAAGGGCGAAGCGCCCGACGTATTGACCAACCGAGACAACCTTGTCGCCGGGGACGCGGTGACCACCGCCCCAGGCAGTAACGTGGAAATTCTGCTCAACCCGGGTTCGTATTTCCGCGTGAGCGAAAAAAGCGCGTTCCAATTTGTGGACGATTCCATGGACAGCCTGCGCCTCAAATTAGTGAGAGGCAGCGCGATTTTGGAAGTAACCGGCGTCGCCGACATGGATTTGAACATTCATGTGGTTACTTCTCAGGCCGACTTCACCATTATGCGAAGCGGCGTTTATCGCATCGATGTTCAGCCGAGCTTTGCTGAACTGGGCGTGATTAAAGGCCGTGCCAGTTTTGGGCCGAACCGCACTGACATCGTCAAAGGCGGGAACATGGTGACGTTTAATAACGGCTACATGGTCCGGGCGAAACTCATCAGGATCAAAGACAACCTCGAGGCGTGGAGTAACCAGCGCGCAGAGCTTCTGGCCCAGGCAAATGCAAGGCTCTCGCGGCGGACTACCAATGCTTATCTTGCAAGCCTGAACCCTTGGGATTTCCGCTCAGCCTTTGGAGTTTGGGCATTCAGTCCCATATCCGGGTTCTATACTTTTCTTCCGTTCCGCTATGGCTGGTCGTCACCCTATGGCCACCATTACGGAAACTATTGTTACGGTAATCCCTGGTATAACCGCGGCGGTTCAAACGGAAACCCGATTATCGTAAACAACGGTCAGGGTTCAGGCGGCTCAGGGAATGGCGGTGGGCCGTTTGGCGGAGGCGGTTCAGGTTCCGGTTCAAGTGGGTCGGGTCCGAGCGCGCCGGCGTCGTTCCCGTCGATGCAACCAGCTCCAGCGCCCCGGCAGATGCCCTCGATCGACATTGATCGGAGACGGGATCCGTAAGCGCGCCGGTCTATTGAGACCGCACCCTGAATAGCTGCTGAATCTCCTCATTCACAATTGTCTGTATCTCTGTGCGTGGCAAACCGGCCAGGGCCAGGTGTGCCAGGCTTGAGCGCAGCGCCTTTCGCAGGTCGGCGTCCCCCTGTTGAGAAACCCGCCGCGAGGTAACAAATGCCCCGGCTCCGTGTCGAACGCGAACCAGTCCCTCCTTCTGCAATTCCCGGTAGGCCGCCGCGATGGTGTTGAGATTCAACCCCAGATCCAGCGCGACCTGTCGCACCGGTGGAAGCGCCGTTCCCTCCTCCAGCTCACCCCTGGCAATCAAGCCTTTTATCTCATCCGCAATCTGTCGATAGACCGGGCGACGGTCAGCTTCGTCAATTGTTATGTACATAGTCGTGTGTTCGCAGACACTATACAATTCAGAATTGTTTATTGGAAGTACTAAGTTTTGAAGCTATCAAAGGAACTCGGCGGCGAGCGAGTGGGCTGACGAAGCGACCCCTTCAAGGCCGAAACCGCGGGAAGCTGTGTCACTCACGACAAAGACATTAGGAAGAGAAGTGTGGCCGAGCTGTGCTCCTTGCGCGGGGAGGCCCGACGCCGGGCCAATCATGCCGAATTTACGGCGAGTGGTTTCGTAGAAGGTGCGCGGCGTCGCGGTTTCGATTATCTCGACTGAATCGCCGAGTTCGGGCATCGCCGCATGCAGCCGCGCCCAGAATCTTTCGAGCATTTGCTGGTCCTGGGTCTCATGCGAGGTTTCATCTTCGTGAAACGAAAACCAATCCTCCGCCTCACACAGGGTTGAGACAGTCACGGCGCGTTTTCCCTCCGGCGCATCGCCGGACACATTGAGCGTCAGTGGCTGAGGGTCCGCGAAGTCGTCGCCCGTTACCAATAACATTTGATCCGCCGCTAGTCTTTCTCCGGCAGCTTCATCCATTGCAAGAAACATCAGGTAGGCCCCCCACGCGCGGGCTTGCCTGAGTTCAGCACCGATCGCTTTCGGTGTGCGACTCAGTCCGATCAGTTTTCCATACGTGTCCCAGATGGCCAGGTTGCTGATGATCGCGCGCGTTGCGACCACGCGCTCTCCACTCAACAGGTCGATGCCGATCGCCCGCCCGTCGCTGGCGTACGCCAGACGAAGCACCGGCGCATCCAGGCGCAGAACGCCGCCACTTTGTTTCAGGCTCTCAGCCAAACGATCAGCCAGCGCTTGGCCGCCGCCTTCGATCGCCCACATTCCACGGCGCACTGGTGTCAGCAGAATGTTCGCCGCGGCTGCGGTCGTGCATTCCGCGATCGTGCGTTGGGCAAGTGCTTGCAACTGCGCGTCGATAAAGAGACGAAATTCCCGAGGGGTGCTTGCCAGGCGGTTTGCGACAGCGTCAGTGTTGCGAGGGTCTGTGGGATCAACCCGAGCAAGTTGCTGATAAAAAGCGCTTGTCGCGCTTCCGTGTGGGTGGAACTTGCATGCGAACTCATCCGCAAGACCTTCGCCATCACCGACAACAAGAAAGTCGACTCCATTCTGTAGGCGCACCACGTAACTGGGTGACAGTTTGCGGACGACAGGCGGCATGGTTCTTAATGCAGAAAAGATTTGTTCCCAAACGCCTCCGGTTTCCCATCCGGAATAGAGTCCGGCTGTGGGATCAAAGCGGTAACCCTGGTGTTCGAAATTTGCGACGCATCCGCCTACCTGCGATTGGCGCTCGAACAAACAAACCTTGACACCTTTGGCAGCGAGCAGGGCAGCCGTGGTAAGTCCACCAATCCCGCCCCCAACGACGATCACTTCATAATCCATCAGAAAATGGTAAAGAGAGAATGAATCAATCCCGGCACGGCGTCTGGGGCCGGGGCCGGGTTTAGAGTACGAATATATGGAGAGACGACGATGAGGATCGATTGAATCCCATTAAAGACCAGGTGGATTACGTAACAGGGCAGCAGCCGTCCCGTGCGCGCGCGAATGACGGTCAGGATTAGACTAAGAAGCGAGATCGAGGCGATCGCGCCGAAGTCAGGCCAGTACTGAAAAACATGCAGGCCCGCAAACAAGAGAGTAATCACCACCACGCTGGCGAACTGGCCGGCGAGTCGTTGCATTGCCGAGTACAGTAATCCGCGGTACACGACTTCTTCGACGAGGGGCGCGGTGGCCGCGGCAATGAACGCCACAACTAGAGCTGCGGCGCGCGAGCTGCGCAGGATTCTCTCTAGATCGGTCTCTTGCCCACCGAATTGCCAGACAATCAGCATGGCGAGCAGGAAAAGAAGAATGGCCAGGCCTGTGCTTTTGAGAACGCCAAAATTACTGGGCCAACTGAGTCCGAGGGCTTCTCCAAAAGGGTATTTCTTGAACCTTGTCACGACCGCCCACGCGAGGGCGAGCGTGACCAAATGCGCGACAAACAGGCCGATTACGATAAAGAGAATAAAGGTCTTGTCGGCGAGCAGTGTTTCCTTGGTCGGGCCCGTCCCGCTGGAATAATGCATGGCCACATACGGAAGCGCGACCAGTTGCGGAATGATAATGGTGAGAACGACGCTGGCCGCCCACGTGAGCAAAGCGAGCCATACTCCCCAGGGTGGATTGTCTGGATTCAGCGGGGGCTGAGCAGCAGGTAAAGGCTCGTAGGCTTGTATTGGGGGTTGTGTTGGGGGTTGTACTGGACCTTGGTTCGCTGGGCCGGTGTACCCGGAATCTTCAGGAGTGCTCACGCGGAAAGGAGTTTAGCGTAATGGAAGGAGCAGCGCCATCATTCAGACAGTTTCACTGCCGTCACTGCCGGAGTTGTTCTGCGCACCGTTGTACTGGTCGAGTTTGCGATAGATCGTCTTGCGGCCGATGTTCAGCAACTTCGCCGCCCGAGTTTTATCCCCTGACGTATAGTCGAGCGTGGCTTCAATCGCCTGGCGCTCGATTTCATCCATCGATGACGGCACATCGATTTCCAGCCGCGAGCTGCGTCCTTCACTGGCAGCATGTGCTCGTTCCGCGCGCAGCAAGGCCTCGCGCTCGACCACCACATTTCCGATTGCCGAGGGCAGATCATCGAGCTCAATCTGCCGACCGGCGGCGATGATCACCGCCCGTTCGATCGCATTCTCGAGCTCGCGCACATTTCCCGGCCAGTCATAACTGATTAAAGCGCGGAGCGCGCCTTTCGAAATCCCGGATACAAAACGTCCGGTGCGCTGTTTGTAATGTTCGAGAAAGTGAATCACAAGCAGGTGAATGTCTTCGGGCCGCTCGCGCAATGCGGGCAACTGGATAGGAAAGACCGAAAGGCGATAAAACAAGTCGCGCCGAAACTTTCCCTCCTCGATGGCCTGATCCAAATCGACATTGGACGCCGCGATGATGCGCACATCGGCTTTCACCACTTCGTTGCCGCCGACGCGCGTGAACTCGCCGTCCTGAAGCACGCGCAGCAGACGAACCTGGGCGGCCAGACTCATCTCGCCC
Organism: Pyrinomonadaceae bacterium; assembly: GCA_035274925.1. Taxonomy (GTDB): domain Bacteria; phylum Acidobacteriota; class Blastocatellia; order Pyrinomonadales; family Pyrinomonadaceae; genus UBA11740. The sequence continues at coordinate 5,299 of DATENS010000064.1, forward strand.
ACTTCGTCCAGGAAAAGAGTCCCGCCATCGGCTTCTTCAAAACGTCCACGCCGACGCGCGCGCGCATCCGTGAACGCACCCTTTTCGTGGCCGAACAATTCCGATTCGAGCAGCGTTTCCGGAATCGCGCCGCAGTTGAGCTTTACGTACGGCTTATCTTCACGGCCGGAATTAAAGTGAATCAGATTTGCGAGCAGCTCTTTACCGGTGCCCGACTCTCCCTGGATCAGCACTGAAGTCTGCGTGTCGGCGACGCTCAAAGCGAGTTCCATCGCGCGGCGGATGGCGGGGGCCTGGCCGATAATTCGATCCTCGCCATAGCGCTCGTGAAGCACACTCTTCAGCCGCATTACTTCCGCGGACAGGTGATCACGCTCCAGCGCCGTGCCGATCTGATCGGCGATGCCTTCGACCAAGGCGATCTCGTGATCCTTGAATTGATCGCGCGACTCGCTCCACACCAGCCCGAGCAAACCAAACGTGTGACTTCCGATGCGCACCGGCGCAACCAGCGCCGCGCGGCCGCCCAGCGTGGCATTGAACATCATTCGCAGCGGCAGGGGCAGATCGGTTTCCAGAAGCTTTAACGTCTTGCCCTGGGACAGGACGTCGACCATGGCCGGATACGCGGTGATGTCCATCGACTGGCCGTGACTTTCGATCAGTCCCTGAACGGTATCGGTTTTGGAGTGTGGTGCAGCTTTGAAAGCTGCCAGGCTGATCCGCTTTTCATCGGAATCCAAAACACCCAGCGCACAATAATCAGCGCCGACCAGTGCCAGTGTTCGTTCCATCACGCCTGAGGTAACTTCACCGAAATCGGATCGCGCATTGAGCACGTTGGCAATTTCCAGCAGCGCCCGCGTGGTTTCGGCTTCTCGTTTCTTGTCCGTATAAATGCGCGTGTATTGATAGCCGATGGCCAGTTGCGTGGCGATCGAAACCAGAAAAGCCACTTCTTCGTCCGACCAATTCCGGGGCGCGCGGGTTTGGTGCAGGCCGATTAGTCCCAACACTTCACCATCCAGAATCACGGGGACCACCAGCAGCGAGCGGGTGCCGAGGCTCTTGGCAAAGAAACGAACCTTATGATCGATCTCAGGCGCCGAGGTGTCGTTGAGCCGGATCGGCTGGCGAATGTCGATGTATTCGGACAAGGTCCGCACGTCCACCGGAATGCGTGCGTCAAGGCTCGATGGGACTTTGTCCGACGCGCGCCATTCGTGGCCGACGCGCAGTTCGCCATCCGGCGTCAATTTAATAATGTCGCATCGGTCCACCTCCATCATTCGGCCCAGCTCAGCCACAATCACTTGCAGAAACGAGTCGAGGTTAATCGAAGTCGGCAGATCGGCGGCCAGCCGGCCGATGATGGACTCGCGCGCTTCGTGCAGTTTCAGCTTCCGCTCGAGCGAAAGACTTGGTTCAGTCTCGGCTGCGGGCTGCATCTGAATGTCTAGATGACGGATGGAATTGGTGGCCACTTGTTACCTTGGCGGCGATCATAACGAACTGGGCAGTAAGTTGCAAAAATAAGGGCGTGATTGTGGCACCGGCTCTTCGCGCGCGATTTCAGGGGGCGGGAGGCCCGTGTCACTCTCATATGAGTCGCTTGGCTGGTACAGTGAAAAGCGCTCTCGTATAATCCTGACCATCAGAGGAGACAGTTGAGGGCAACTCACAGCTATGCCAATTTATGAATTTCGTTGCAAGAAGTGCAACGCTCATCTCGAAGTTTTTCAAAAGTTTTCCGACAAACATCCCACCCGCTGCCGCGAATGTGGTGGCCGCCTGGAAAAAATGATTTCCGCCCCGGCAATCCAATTCAAAGGCGAGGGTTGGTATGTCAGCGATTACGCGCGCAAGGGAAGTGTGGCCGAGAAGGTCGAGAAGGAGCTTTCTTCTCCGGAACCGAGCTCATCGAGCACTGACAAAGACAAGTCGAAGAAAACTCCTGCGAAAAAGGAAAAGTCCTGAGCAAACAAAACCGATCCGATTTCATCTACCAGCTACATGCTTCAAGTCTTTGACATCGTTAATGGTCGCGAAAAAAGAGGGCGGTCGTTTTCCTGGATGCGTGCCGGCGCTGTCATTATCGTGATCGGCTGCATGCTCGGCGCCTTGTGGGCGCAGGCCGGACGTCGCGCACATCCCACCGGCGAAGGCTCGTCCACTTTGAACGTTGTCGCCATGCGTAGCGACGAATCGGCAAACCCGATAACGGCCAAGGATATATCCCTGTTCGACAACGGCGTCGAGCAAACCATCAAAAGTTTCATGCCCGATCGCTCGGCGGCGCGCATTGTGCTGTTAGTCGATAATTCGCTGACCTTTCGCGCCGACGTGGAAAAGCTGGAATCAGCCGTCCTGGAATTTGCTTATGAAATTTACGATGGCGACAAGTTGTTGATTGTCGGATATGACGACAACGCCGAGATCGTCTCAGACTGGACCGACGAATCCAAAAAGCTTCAGACGGAGTTGAAGGCTTTCCGCAAAAAGGGCAATCCGCATTTGTTTGACGCGATGATGGCGGTTGCTGAAGATGCACTTCGCCCGCTGACTTCCCAGAAACGAGCGATCGTGGTGATCAGCGATGGTTTGGATCGGGGCAGCAAGGCTAAGTTTGAAGCGGCCCTCAGCGTGCTGCAGGCGCTGGACGTCACCGTGTACTGCGTGCAGGCGCCCGATCGGACGCGCGGCGCGATTCGCCGGGACGTGCCCAAGCCGCGCCAGGTGATTGACGATCTTGCGGAAGGAACAGGCGGCCGGATCTTTCCGATTGACGATCCGGGCGCGGCCGCCAAAGCCATTTGTGATGAGCTACGAAAGAACCGCTACATCCTGTCTTACCTGCCAAAAAGTGTGGTGTACGCCGAAGCGCGTCGCCTGCTGGTGGTAGCTGAAAAGGGAATCGACGTGCGCGCCAAGACCATGCAGCCGCCGGCGAATTGATTTCTATGTCTTCTTGCGCGAGTAGATATAGAAAAGCGTCAGCACAATCGCCAGCAGGATAAACTCCCAAAAAGCAAAGACAGCCTTATCAAAGTTTCCGGCTTCGTCGTGAGCGTCCATGAACACGATGAAGGTCCCGAACGAGATTCCTGCAACCAGCCAGATGATCTGTCGTTTCGTGTCCCACATCACAAACCAACTTTCATCCGGGGAAGAACCCGGGGCTGCCCGTCGATTTCCGATTTCACTTCGCCGATGCGCACTGCGCCCATGCATTTGTAGAAACCTTCCGCATTTGGGTCTGCTGAAAGCTCAAGCTCCCGCAGGTTGAGATCAGCGGCTCGTGTTCGCGCGTGCGTGAACAACGCACGGCCCACGCCCGCGCCCATATACTCGGGCTTAATCCACATGTGTTCAATTTCAGCGAGCGAGTCGCTCAGCACCAGGGCGCAGCAGCCCACTACTTCTCCTTCGACGATTGCGACGAAAACTTCATTTGCTGAGATGAAATCCGGAGTGATGGTGAGATCAGGCTTCCAGTGCGCGATCCAATGCTCGGGATAGCCCCAATGTCGTTTGGCCGCATGGGCGATGCCGGTCAAAGTCTCTGCTTCCTCGGGCTGGGCTCGGCGAATCTCGATGTTCATGCAGGGCTGCAAGTCTAGCATTTTTCTGCATCAGATCGCCCGGATCTGTAAGTGTCTTAGGGTGCCTTTGCGCCTTTGCGCCTTGGCGTGAGAATCTTCATGAGGCTGGGCACAAGTTCACCCAAAGGCGCCAAGCCGCAAAGAAAAACCGCAATCCAGGCAAGCTGCTTCGGAGAGCAAGTCGAGAGAGAGCTTCCATTGCCCATGCATCGAATCGTCTTCCTTGAACGCAACACCATCAAAGCCGATTTCCGCCGGCCCCGGTTTGAGCACGAGTGGATCGAATACGGCGAGACCTTACAGGATCAGGTAGTAGAACGTTTGCAAGAAGCGACGATCGTTATCAGCAACAAGCTCGCCCTTCGCGGTCCGGACCTCTCGAAATTGCCGCAACTGAAATTGATCGCGATCGCCGCTACCGGTTCTGACTGTGTCGATGTTGAGTACTGCCGCGCGCACGCCATCGCCGTCAGCAACGTGCGCGGATACGCGGTGAATTCAGTTCCCGAACATGTGCTGATGCTGGTGCTGGCGCTGCGTCGCAACCTGATCGCATATCGAAAAGATGTTCGCGATGAGAAGTGGCAGCAGTCGAAACAGTTCTGCCTGCTCACTCACGAATTGCACGATATTAGCGGCAGCACGCTCGGGATTATCGGTTACGGTTCTATCGGAAAGGCGATGGCGCGCCTGGGTGAGGCCGTTGGCATGCGAGTGCTGATTTCAGAGCACAAGCAGGCAGGCACAATTCGCCACGGTCGCGCTTCTTTCCAGGATGTGATGAAACAAAGCGACGTGATCAGCCTGCACTGTCCGCTGATGGCCGAGACTGAAAACATGATCGGCCGCGCTGAATTCAAAATGATGAAGCCAAATGCGCTCCTAATTAACACTGCGCGCGGCGGGTTAGTCGAAGATGCAGCTCTGATCGAAGCTCTTAAAGAAGGATTAATCTCCGGAGCGGCTGTCGACGTCCTGCGCGAAGAGCCGCCGGTCAGTGGCAGCCCGCTGCTGGATCTCGACTTGCCGAACTTTATCGTGACTCCACACGTGGCCTGGGCCAGCAACGAAGCCGTGCAGGCGCTAGCAGATCAGGTCATCGACAACATTGAAGCCTTCGTCGATGGCCATCCGCGAAATCTCTTAACCTGATCAGAAATTATGAACCGGCAGCTTCGCTCGCCTGCGGGTGGTGTTCGTCCTCAGTGGTGTAAAGATTGAGGATTTCGCGGCCTTGTCGCGAACGCGGATCGATCGTGCGCAGATGCTTGCGGCCTTTCATTTCCCAAATGGCGGTGACAACGCCATCCTTCTCAACGGCCTGATAGGTGATTTCTTCGGTCTCAGAACTTGCGGTTTCGTTCTGAGTTTCGGTAGGTGCGGACTCGCTTTCGGACATAAAACTAACTAGTTACTCCTCGTTTTCTTTTTCGGGAATTGGTATGCGAGGATTCTGGCACAGGGTTGAAGGCAATGTCTAGCTTGCCGGCTGAGCAAGTAGTGTCGAATTGCCTTCGCGCCTTTTGTATGTCTTTGCGACTTTGCGATGACAACCGACTGAGCTACTTGAGTTGAAGTGCGAGTTCAACCGCGCGCCGCGCGTTAACCACTCCCCATCCCTGCCGATCCACATCAATTTCCGGGACGCGCTCGGCTGTTTTGATTAGCAGCCATTTGATCTGCTGGGGCGTGATCTTCGGATTTGCTTCCAGCATGCAGGCCGCTATTGAAGCGACAATCGGCGCGGCGAACGAAGTGCCATCGACGTACTTGTAATGCGAATTGATCACATTGCCTTCGCGTAATTTGATGGTAATGAGCTGGCGCAGCAGCGGAGCGCGCAGGTCCTTCGCCTCTGCCAGGTCCTTGTCGATTGCCGCATGCTCTTCAATTAACGCCGACAAATCTTCGTCGGCGGCCGAATCCAGACGCGAATAGAACTCAGCCTCTTCAGCGGTCGGCGTGTGCGGCAGAATCGGCGCCGCCACCCAGATTCCCGGAGCAATGAGCTCCGGTTTCTGCAGGCCGTCGACCGTCGGCCCGTAGGATGAGCGATACATTCCGCGTCGCGCGCGATCGAGCGAATTCTGATCGTCGAGTCCGCCCACCGCGATACACGAAGGAGCGCTGGCCGGCGGCAGCACCGGGTGGCCCGGCGCGTGTCCCGCATTCCCCACGGCACACACAATGGAAATGCCGGCGCGCGTGCATTTTTCCACGGTTTGCGAGAGGGCGTTGGTAAGATAACTCTCTTCAAAGTCGCCACCCGCTGAGATGTTGACCACGCGAATCTTGAATTCGTCCGCGTGCTCAAGGACCCATTCCAGGCCGGTACGAATCTGATCCTCCGAAATTCGGCCGCTGCGGCCGATCTTCACCAAAACCAAATCAGAGTCAGAAGCAATCCCGCGATAGAAGCCCTCGGACACCGCGCCGTTTCCCGCCGCCACGACTGAGGTCATCATGCCGTGCCAACTGGCCACGTCGGCGGTTTCCAAAGAAGTCGGATCGCCATCGCCGGAAAAGATACTGTGATAAGCGAGGATGCGATTGCGTGGCGTGGTCAGATCCGGATGAGCGTAATAACCGGAATCGAGAAAGGCGATGGTGACGCCTTTGCCGGTGAACCTCTCGTCCGCATCCATGCGCAGCGGCGTCGGCAAAACAAAATCGTTCTGTTCAAAGATCGAAGAGTGTGAGTCGATCTGGCGTTTCGCCCGGGAAAAAATCTCCAGGCATCGCGCGCAAACTTCTTCCAAATTCAGCGTCGCATTCGCCTGAACAATCGGCTGGAAATCATCAGGCAAAGCATCAATGCGGAGCATTAGACCTTCAGCGCGCGCGCAGGTGGCGCAGGTCTTTGCGTCAATAGTCTCCGCCGGAGCGTCGGGTGTAATAACTGTTTCCATGATCGGCTTCAGATTGATTGTATGTCGGCCGAGGCCGGAAATACACGCGGCATCGACGCCAGCTTTTGCAAGTTCAGAATATGAGCGACAAAAACGGTGCGTGCGTAAAAAGCTCGCGAAGTGCTCCCATGCCCGGCGCCTTTGGTGCGCGCCTGGACCAGCTTGCCGAGGTCGCCTGTTACTGATTCTAAACCAGTCGCGCGAATCCGGGCGCGAATAGTTTCATAGTCGGCTTCCACCTGTTGCCGGATCTTTGGGTTGTCGAGATCGAACTCTGCGGCCGAGTGAAGCAGCGAGCGCGTCTCTCCCGGGCCTTCGTAAATCCGGCTAACCACAATCATGCTGCGCAGCTTGTCATAAAGGTGACTGTCAGCGAATTTGCTGGCGAGCACTTCGGAGGCTTCGATCATCGTGATCGCCATCGACTCTTTCACGCGAAGTTTGCCGGTTGCATCCGCGCGCAGCGGTACCACCTTCAATTCCCAATCGCCAAAGTCAGGCGCCTGTCGCGAGTTCTGTGGCAATCCAAGGTAACGTTCGATTACCAGTCCCGCCCAACCCTTGTTATGACGGCCGTTTCGCCACACCGGCACGTCGTATTGATCGGCCAGCGGCCTGAGATCTTTGCCGGCGAGTAGATTGATGCGGCGCAGGGCTTCTTTTCGATTGAGAGCCTGGCTCGTGATGAACAGAGGCATCGGCAGTTTTATAGCACGGAGTTTCCCCGGGCGGTGGCGCGGTGAGAGAGGGCTCGGCTATTTCATTCCGCGCAAAAGGTTTGAGGATGATTGCCGTTCTGTGAGCACTGCGCACACTTACAGACGCGCTTTGGCTTCGCTCAATGCGGTCGTAACTCGATCTGGAGCGGTCCCACCGGTCTGAG
>DATENS010000065.1:0-3769 GCA_035274925.1 Pyrinomonadaceae bacterium
TATCCTCTTCGCAACCTCATTTGCAATTCTAGCGTCCGCTGAGCCTTTGCGGGTTGATGCAGGGTCGCACGAGCCGCTGATCTCATCGTATGAGCTGCGGCCGGTGAAGAACGTAAGCGATTTGATAAACAGACTCAGGGCCGGCGGGAGCAAAATCGGACGCGGTGGCAAAATCTCCCAGCCCTTCTTTTCAGTTCCCGGTCGAATTATCACTGTCGACGGCGAACACGTGCAGGTCTTCCAATACGCAAATGCAATTCGACTGAGCGAGAAGCGAAGGCTATTGACCAGCAGGGTTCACCCGTAGGTACAAGCATGCCCATGTGGGTCGCGCCGCCGCATTTTTACAAAAGCGGCAGACTCATTGTCCTTTACGTCGGTCAAAATTCGTCCGTCATCAAAGCTTTGGAAGGGGTGCTTGGACCGCAGTTCGCCGGCAAGTAAGAAACAGAAATTGAAAGAATCCTATGATATCTCGTCGATCATTTATGAGTTCTGTGAGCTGTGCTGGTGGAGCATTCGTTCTTCAACCATATCAAGTCGCTTCTGGGCCTACGTCAAGGCCTATTTCCCAGCTTACGAATTTGTCCGCCAGCCGGCTTGCCTTGGCGATCCGTCAGAAAGAAGTATCGTCAATTGAGATTGTCGAGTCATTTCTTCGACGAATAGAGAAGATCAATCCAAAGCTCAACGCGGTGGTCCAGCTTAATCGCGATGGTGCGCTAACTGAGGCACGTGCTGCTGACGCGCGAGTTCGGCGTCGTGAGTTGCTCGGCCCGCTTCACGGTGTGCCGATGACGATCAAGGATTCATTTGATACTGCGGGAATGATTTCCACGGCGGGGACACTTGGTCGCAAAGCATTCGTTCCAACTCGCGATGCGACAGCCGTTGCACGGCTGCGAAATGCTGGCGCCATTGTGCTAGGCAAAACAAATTGTTCGGAGTTAACGCTTTCATATGAAACTGACAACCTGGTTTATGGACGCACAAGCAATCCGTATGATCTGAATCGCACCTCTGGAGGCAGTTCGGGTGGTGCGGCAGCCATACTTGCCGCGAGTGGTAGTCCGCTCGATCTAGGCAGCGACACAGGGGGCAGTATACGTGTACCTAGTCATTTCTGCGGTATAGCCGGTCTAAAGCCAACATCTGGCCGGGTACCCCGAACCGGTCACATCATTTCGGCGGAAGGCGTGTTTCAGTTCTTTACTCAGGTCGGGCCGATGGCGCGATACATTGAGGACCTGGCGATAGTGTTGCCAATCCTTGCTGGTCCCGATTGGCGCGATCCTTTCGTGGTGTCAGCGCCAGTAGGGAAATCCATCGCTCTTGATTCCCATAATCTTCGCATCGCCGTTCACGCTGACAATGGCATCTATTCCTCCACAAAGGACACTAGGCGAGTTGTGGCCGACGCCGCGAATGCTTTGAGGAAGGCTGGCTGCTCCGTAGTGGAATCAAGACCCGAAGAGCTGTCAAAAGTTTATGCCCTTGGCAATCGGCTTTGGCGATTGGGCGGTAGCTCTATGGTTAAAAGGCTGCTGGCGGCGGCAGGCACTGAAACTGTTTCCGAGGCTCTGCGACCGTGGCTGAAAGCCCCAATCTCCCCACCGAAAGATGAGTGGAGTGATCTCCTGGAACAAATGGATCGCAGCCGTGGGAAGATGCTTTCGTTCTTCGAGAATTATGATGCGATTATCTGCCCTGCTTGCGCTTTCCCGGCACCACAACATGGCGCCACCTTAAGAGAAGATCTCGACACTGCTTTCAGTTACAGTGAAGTCTATAACTATGTCGGTTGGCCCGCAGCAGTCGTGCGCGGCGGCACATCAGCCGAAGGTCTTCCGATCGGAGTTCAGATCGTCGCTCGTCCTTGGCGAGAGGATGTTGCCCTAGCCCTGGCACACCGATTGGAAGGTGATTTGGGAGGCTGGAAGCCGCCTTCTGAATTCGTTTGAATCCGGTGAGACGTTTAAAGAGGGACGAACGCCAACAGAAAAACAGTCAGGCGTAGCGCATAACCACTTAATCTCACAGCCTTTGTTAATGAGAGTCATTTAAGACCGCGTGATCTTTGCTTTTCAAAAGGAGTCTCTTGATGATCCGGAAAGTTTTGACCACATTCGTGACGCTTGTCGTCATTATGGTGACGGCAAAAGCCCATGATCTTTTTCTGAAGTTGGACTCGTATCTTCTTCAGCCCAACTCAAAAGCCATCGTGCGGGTGCTGAATGGAACTTTTCAAAACAGTGACGGAGCGGTCGCTCGCGAACGGCTTGCTGACCTGAGCCTCTACGGTCCTGGTCTAACAGCTTCGAGTGCCGAATCGATCGTGTGGCGGGCAGAAGAGAAGACTTCAGTGATGGAGATTCAGACTAGCGACGCGGGAACTTATCTCGTCGGGATATCAACCAAGCCGAGAGAGATTGCTCTTAAGGCTGCCGACTTCAATAGTTACCTTGAGGAAGATGGATTGCCGGACATCCTTGCAGCGCGAAAGAAGAACAACGAGTTAGGAAAGGACGCACGAGAGCGGTACTCCAAACACGTGCGTGCGGTCTTTCAAGTTGGGAACATGCTCAGTGACGACTACAAAAGACCGCTGAGCTATCCCGTCGAGCTCATTCCGCAAGAGAATCCATATTCTCTGAAAGTCGGACAGACAATCCCTGTGCTTTGTTTGCTGAACGGACGACCGCTCGTAGATCAGTTTGTGATCGCGGGATGGCAATCAAAGGACGGCAAGCTTAATTCAACTAGCGCGCGGACCGATGCAAAGGGCATCGCCCGTTTCAAATTGGTGGGCGCAGGCAAGTGGTTTGTGAAGATGATTCACATGGAACCTGCCTTTGAGCCAGGTTTGAACTACGAATCCAAGTGGGCGACATTGACCTTTGAAACCAGGTGACGGTCATTGCTGGATTCTAGGTGACATTCGTCAATCGAGAGTCTTGATGCTTCGGCCTCATTCACTGATGTGAGCAAACCAGACGCGATCGTTATTGGTGCCGGGCCAAACGGATTGGCTGCGGCAGTCGAGTTGACTCGTGCTGGTTACTTCGTATCAATACTTGAAGCGAATGAAACTGTCGGCGGCGGCGCTCGTTCTGCTGAACTGACACTCCCCGGCTTTCTTCATGACATTTGCTCAGCAGTCCATCCGCTCGCAATCAACTCACCAGCCTTTTCGCAATTGCCACTTGAAGACTACGGCGTCGAATTCATCAATCCGCCCATCGCGCTCGCGCATCCGTTCGACGACGGTTCAGCAGTGCTGTTGTCCAGGTCAGTAGATCTAACCGCAGAAAGCCTGGGCGAAGACGCTGACACATATAAAAAGTTGATGACACCCTTAGTTGAAAGTTGGCAGCAACTCGCTGAAGATCTGCTCGCACCTCCGCGAATACCACGCCACCCGTTGAAGGTTGCTCGATTCGGTTTCTACGGGATTAGATCAGCGAAGTCCTTCGCTAAAGGTCTTTTTAGGAATGAGCGAACGCGCTCTCTCTTTGCGGGCCTGGCAGCACATTCTTTTTTGTCTTTGGATATGCATGCTACCTCGGCCTTCGCATTGGTGATGGCTACGTTGGGCCACGCCAGTGGCTGGCCTATTCCGCGTGGTGGCGCACAAAAGATTTCGGATGCGCTTGCATCGTACCTGCGGAATGCTGGGGCCGAGATACGAACGAATATCCGAGTGAGTTCAATCGAGGAAGTCCCACGGGCCAAAATTATTTTATGCGACATCACGCCTCGGCAGCTCGTC
>DATENS010000066.1:0-4044 GCA_035274925.1 Pyrinomonadaceae bacterium
AGGTGGTGGATACCGTAGTTATCACTCCGCAATCGGTACCGACTCCGACTCCGACTCCGACTCCGACACCAACGCCAACGCCAACGCCAACGCCAACGCCAAGAGCGTGGACTTGCTTGATCTCTTCGGCGACTGAGCGGGCGACATTCACGTCAATGCCGAACGATTGTTCGCCGACGAGGGCCTCGCCCGAAATTTTTAGCAGGACGCGGCGATAAGCGGCTTTGGGTTGCGGAGCATCGGTCATGATTAAGAGACGAATCAGGCGCCGGCGAGTTTTGCGACCTCGTCGCCAAAATCGTCGCCTCGTCTGGCGAGACCTTCGCCCATTTTGTAACGAGCAAAACGGCGAATGGTAACTTTCTCGCCGGTCTTAGCCACTTTCTCAGTCACCAGTTCACCCACCGTTTTGGCTGGATCCTTGATGAACGGTTGATCGAGCAGCACGAATTCTTCATAGAACTTGTTGAGGCGCCCTTCCACAATCTTGTCGATAACCTGGTCGGGCTTGTTGGCGTTTTTCGGGTCGTTCTTGGCCTGCGCGCGAGCAATCTCGCGTTCTTTGTCCAGCGTGTCCGACGCGACTTCCTCGCGCGAGACATAACGCGGCTCGGCGGCTGCGATATGCATGGCAATGTCTTTCACGAGCTGCTGAAACTCATCGCCGCGCGCGACAAAGTCCGTCTCGCAATTCACTTCGACCAGCACGCCGACTTTTCCGCCCATGTGAATGTAGGATCCGACCACGCCTTCAGTGGCGACGCGGCCTTCTTTCTTTTTCGCTGACGCGAGCCCACGCTCGCGCAGAATCTCGATTGCCCGTTCCTCATTGCCGGCGGCTTCGGTTAGCGCTTTCTTGCACTCCATCATTCCGGCTCCGGTTTTTTCGCGCAACGCTTTGATGGCGCTTGCGTTTACTTCTGCCATGATTACTTACTTTGCTCCTTTTGCATTAAAACGCGCAGCCCGGCGGAGTCCCGCTTTTTAGGCTGCGCTCGCTGATTGATTGAATCTTGCTTTGACTCGTTAGCTTGCGGCGACAACCTCCGCACTTTCGTTTTCCGGTACGGCCTCGCCCGCGGAATCCGCTGATTGCGACTCCTCAGCCGGCGTCGCCGGGGCGCTTGCTTCCGGCGCGGCACTGCCTGTCTCGGGCTCGGACGCTTCTATCTCAGTGGCGGCTTCAGCACCGGCTTCGGTCACTTCCGCCGGACTCTCGGCTTCTTCAGTGCCTTCGGTCGTCGCACTGGCGCCGCCCTCAGTCAACATCTGCTGGCCTTCGAGCACGGCATCGGCGATGCGCGATGCGAACAGCCGCACGGCGCGCAGCGCGTCATCGTTTCCGGGAATCACATAATCAATTCCCTCGGGCGAGCAGTTCGTATCGACTACGGCGATGACCGGAATGCCGAGCTTGTTCGCTTCGGCGACGGCAATCTCTTCCTTGCGGACATCGATGACAAAGACAGCGTCCGGCAAGCGGTTCATTCCCTTGATTCCGGAAAGCGTCTTGTCCAGGCCCAGACGTTCGCGATCGAGTTTGATGCGCTCTTTCTTGGTGAGCTTCTCGTAACGGCCGTCCGTCTGCATTGCTTCGAGATCTTTCAGACGCTTAATCGATTTTTGCACGGTCTGGAAGTTCGTGAGCAGGCCGCCCAGCCAGCGTTGATTAACGTGATATTGACCGGCGCGCTCAGCTTCTTCGCGAATCGCGTCCTGCGCCTGGCGTTTGGTGCCGACGAAGAGCACGGTCTTGCCGCGATCTTCAGCCACCATGTTCGTGACTGCCTGGAGTGCTTCACGAAACATCTTCTGCGTCTTTTGCAGATCGATAATGTAGATGCCATTGCGTTCGCCGAAAATGTACTCTTTCATTTTCGGGTTCCAACGGCGGACCTGGTGGCCGAAGTGAACACCGGCCTCCAGTAATTCTTTCATCGTAACGGTTACCAAAACTACTTCTCCTTGTTAGTTGGTTTATGTACTCGCCGCGACTGTAGTCCCGCGGGACAACCAAAAAAGTCGCGACAATGGAATCTGGGATCTCAGATTTGAGATCTGAGATCTCAAAATTATCTCTTCGAGAACTGGAAGCGCTTGCGCGCGCCCTTCTGTCCGTATTTCTTTCGTTCCTTGATGCGCGGATCGCGCGTCACCAGGCCCGCTTGTTTCAATGTCGGCCTGAGATCGCTGTTGTATTCGATCAGAGCGCGCGTAATTCCGTGACGAATGGCGCCGGCCTGTCCGGCCGGGCCGCCACCGGCGACGTTAACGACCACGTCAAACTTACCGACCGTCTCAGTCATCTGCAGCGGCTGGCGAATGATCATGCGCAACGTTTCGTTGGGGAAATACGACTCGAAAGCTTTCCGGTTTACCTGGAAGTTACCTTCGCCTGGCCGCAAATAAACACGGGCGGTTGAAGTTTTTCGCCGCCCGGTGCCGTAGTATTGAATTTCTGCCACGTCTTAAAATCCTTTTTTGCTTTGCTATTTTTGATTTCTACGGGAAGGGAATTCGAGAGTTGCCGGTTGCTGCGCCGAGTGAGGATGGTCGGCGTCTGCATAGACTTTCAACTTCTTAGCCATCGCTCGCCCAAGCTTTGTCTTGGGCAGCATTCCTTTCACCGCGAGTTCGATAACGCGCTCGGGATGTTTCGTAAACATCTCGGTAACCGAGGTCTCGCGCAATCCTCCCGGATAGAGAGTGTGCCGGCGATAAACCTTGTCGGTCGCCTTGGAACCGGTAAACATCGCCTTGCGCGCATTCACGACGATCACGTGATCGCCCATATCAAGAAATGGTGTCCATTGCGGGTTGCGTTTGCCTGACAGAATCGCAGCCACCTCTGAAGCGAGGTGTCCGACTGTCTCGCCGCTGGCATCCACGACGTGCCACTTACGATTTTGAGCCAGACCAGCACCGCTGGGAAAGTATGTCGACATAGATAAGTCCTTCTGAAAAAAGCGCCTAAAACGCGAACGGGTAGAATAGAAAACGGTCAAAGCGTTGTCAAGGCGCGACCATTGTTTACGGGGCGGTTAGATGTTTTCGCTGCTTCACTTTTGAAACTTGCTGCTGTTAGTATCGTGGACGTTGGCGAGGTGCGATATCTCTTCCACCATCGTCACAAGTGGGCCGGCGTAGCTCAGTTGGTAGAGCAACTGATTTGTAATCAGTAGGTCGGGGGTTCAAGTCCCTTCGCCGGCTCCAAAAATCCCAGCCACGTCACCGTCCGTAAATTTTTCATCACGAGCCGCCAGATCGACGTGTTTATGGAGGCCGTGAGCTTGCAAATCGTTCTCTCCTCAGTTAAAGTGACGAGTTTGCGACTGGGGCCGGAGTGCGCGCTATGGACGGTCAGTTTTGCTTTCTCAGCCGGCTCGATTCGCGTTAATCAACCGGACACAGGCAGGGGTGGTCGAGTGGTTAATGGCACCGGGCTGTAAACCCGGCGGGCTTCACTGCCCTACGTAGGTTCGAATCCTACCCCCTGCACCATATGAGATGTGAGATCTCTGATTGAGATCTCAAATTTGATAAGGGCGGGTGTAGCTCAGTTGGTAGAGCATCAGCCTTCCAAGCTGAGGGTCGCGAGTTCGAGTCTCGTCGCCCGCTCCAAAGTAGAACAAGCCGCCAGCTTGTTCACGTCGCCAGGAGGACCGCAGGCAAGCTGGCAGCTTGCCCTACAGCCCGCGTAGCTCAGGGGTAGAGCGCCTCCTTGGTAAGGAGGAGGTCATGAGTTCAAATCTCATCGCGGGCTCCAGAAAAGTTAGTGGACCATAGGTCACATCAGTTCCATAAGTTCTACCGAACCAGTGGGGCAGATAGGACGAAGGAGATTCAAGCAGAACAATGAGCAAAGAGAAATTTGATCGCAGTAAGCCGCACGTGAACATCGGGACGATTGGACACGTGGACCACGGCAAGACGACTTTGACGGCGGCCATCACGAAGGTTTTGGCGAAGAACAATCCGAAAGTGCAGTTTGTGGCTTTCGACCAGATTGACAAGGCGCCGGAAGAGAAGGCCAGAGGCATCACG
>DATENS010000067.1:0-2215 GCA_035274925.1 Pyrinomonadaceae bacterium
CGTCCGGAGCAATCCGAACGCTTTTGCTTTATCGATCAAACCGAGCAGCCGCGGCGGCGTGAGCGGACGCGGTGCTCGGGTTAATTTCTCCGTTCCAGTTCGAAGCACGACCGAATACCACGGGTCCGCGCTTTCGTGCAGCTCGAAAGCGTAGGTGCGATTGTTCCATCGCACGTTCAGGTTCGTTGCGGCATCCTTCGCCAGCGCGCGCAACGACAGAAACGCCGTGCCTTTGGTGTGCGCCACTTGAAATAGACCTGGCGTTTTGCCATCCAATGTCAGCAAGGCGCCATCGATTGCAGTAATTGGCGATGGGAAACTGATCGTCGTAACACGCGTTCCTGAAACGGGCACGGAGTAAACCGTGTGATCGTCGAGCGCGAGGTCCTGCACGCGCGGCTCTACGGCGTGCGCACTCATGCCGGCGATCGGGAAACTGAGCAGTATTACCCTAACGAATCGGTTCATACTTGAAGTCCTGGATTGCGGTTGGGAAGCGGCCGTTCTCGACCATGTTGGGATTGCGCCGCATCTTGAGCTTGAGCGTGAAGGGCACCGCCTCGCTGAAGGCGCGTTCTTGAAAGATGCCGCTGCGGATCAGCTGGCCGGTGACTTGGGTGAGAACGGCGTCGCTCCGCGTTTCGAGAAAATCGATCTTCGCGATCTCGACTTTCTGATGCAGCTCTTTCGCTTTGAACTCCGGCTCCTCGGCCGACCATTCCGCGAGCGCCTTCTCGCGTGCCTGCTTGAGGAACATTTGCTTTAGCAGCCCGGGATGATCGAAGCCTTTCGGATTGCGCTCCAGAAAAGCGATGGCCGCGACGGTGCTTTGTTCCGCGTGTAGCTCGCGCGCTTCCTGGAACTGCAACAGCGGTGAAACGAAAAACGTTCCCGCTGGATCGACAATCACTACGCGCTCGCGCTCTTTGAGCGTGCGAGCGAGGTGAATTCGTTCGACCGCTGCGCCAATCAACACCGCGACCGCCGCGAGGAACCAGAATCGCGCCAGCCGATCCTTGTCGACGAAGATGCGAACCGGATCGACGTCGCGGCGCCGTACATTCCGCGGACGCTGCGCGGCGGGCGTGGTTGTTCGTAGATCAGAAGAGATTGTTTCCATGGATTAGTTCCGTGAGCGCATGAGGAGTTCACGCACAGCGTCATCACCGCTTGGGTCGTTCTTCTTTGGCTTCCGCGGACGACGCGAAATGCCGCGAGAGCTTCCGATCGAGCCGACCATGCTTCCGAGCGGCGAATAAGAGCTGCCACTGGAAGATGCTTCGGCAGCTCCCAACAGAGCCGCGCCCCCACCAGCTGCGGCGCCGGCAGCGAATCCGGCAAATCCTCCCGCGCCACCAAAAGCAACCGCGGCTCCAGCGCCGGCGGTGGCACCCGCAACGCCCGCAGTCGTTGCTGTCGTGACAAGTCCTTGCCCGACCTGTGCGCCGGTCGCGATCGCCTTCTGAAGAATAATCGGCGCGGCGATTGTGCTTGAGATCAGCCACAGCGCGAGTGCGGCCAGGCCCATCAGGTTTTGCAGGCCATAGCCAGCCGCGCCCGTGAAACCGCCAGACGCGAGAAAGCTCTGGTCTGTCATGAACTGAATCAGACCAGACGTGAGAATCGACGCCGCGCCCCAGCCGATCGGCCAGCAGATGACACCGACATAACCGAGAAGAAAGCCGACGCCGATCGAATGCAGCGTTCGCACGGCGAGCATCCCGATGAAAATCGGTGCGAGCGCGTAGCCAACGTAGAGGATGAACTTCTGGACGAGGTAGGCGTAGAAAACGATGACGCTCGCCAGAAATCCGAGCAGCCACATGACGCCGGAGATGAACATCTCGAACAGCGCCTGCGCATCGAGCAGATCCCACCACGACTTCGAGCCGGAACTTGAAGCGCCAGGGCCTTTGTTGATCGCGAGCGTCTTTTGATATTGATCGTAAACGCCGGCCGGATCCGCATGCAGCGTTTCCCTTACCGTTGTGTCGACGACCGTTGCCGCTTCGTTGGACCAGGTCGGTAGATATGAGAGGGCGGCGGCAATGGCGAAGGTGCGACCGATAGTGCGAAGGTAGGCACTCGGGCTGCGGTGGCCGGTGACGGTCGAAGACACAACACCGATCGCCAGCAGCACAAACGCGATTGGCGTCAGCACACGGTTCATCTCCGCGCACTGGCTGAGGAAATTCGGAAACAGGGTGTTGAAATC
>DATENS010000068.1:0-41087 GCA_035274925.1 Pyrinomonadaceae bacterium
AGGACAAGTCAGGCCAAAAAGTACAGGTGTCAGACCAGGAGTTGCGTGAAGAGTTCGATCGGCTTGAACCGAAATACAAACAGGCAGGCGTCAAGGTCCAACAAATTGTGCTACGTGTAGCGCGTGAAGATCTGGATGCCACTGTGAAACAGAAGGCCGACGAACTCGTGACCAAAGCACGCGGTCAAACCGGCAACGTCACTGAAGAAGCGTTTGCCGAGCTGGCTAAAGGCAATTCGGAAGATGCCGCAACAGCTAAGAATGGCGGCCACGTGACCGGTCTGGTAAAGAAGGACGCGTCCAAGGCCGATGATCCTTTTCAAAAAACCATCGAGATGGAGCCGGGCGAAATCACCGATCCGATTAAGTACAAGAACGCCTATTACATCATCCGCCGCGGCGAGCCGGTGGCCAAAACATTCGAGATGGCCAAAGCCGAGCTGGTAGTTTCCCTGCGCAATCGTCGCGGTTACTCGATTGCTCAGAAGATTGCGCAAAAGGCCCAGGATCGTTTGAAAGAGACCAAGGATCCGCAAAAGGTGGCCCAGGAGTTTGCCGCGGAAGCGAACATGAGCCCCGCGGATATGGTGCGCGAAACTCCTTTCGTGAAGCCGGGCGACGACGTCCCTAACATCGGCAATTCGCAACAATTCGAAACCGCCATCGCGCCGCTCAACAATGCCAACGATGTGGGCGAACGTACCGGGATCAAAAACGGCTTTGCCATTCCCATGCTGGTCGACAAGAGAGAGCCGCGCATTCCCGACTTAGCTGAGGTGAAGGACTCCGTGTCGGCGGCCGTGAAGCAGGAAAAGGCCAAGTCCCAACTCGAGTCGAAGGCCAAGGAGCTGGCAGCCGCGGTTAAGAATCCTGGTGATCTAAAAGCAGCGGCGGCAAAACTTGGGCTTGAGACCAAGGCCGAGGCGGGTTACAAAGTAGGCACTCCGCTTGCGGATCTCGGCTCGAGCTTAATCCTTGACGAGCCACTGTTCGCGTCGCAGGCGGGTCAGGTGCTAAGCCCGATTTTTCTAAACGAAAACTATCTCATCATCGGAGTAACCAAGCGCACCGAAGCGGACATGGCAGAGTTTGCCAAGCAACGGGATTCGCTGATGGAATCGGCGCAGACTGCACGCAGGAACCAGGTCTTTAGTGATTATCTGGCGGCGCTCACGAACAAAATGAAGAGCGACGGCTCGATCACGATTTACAAAGATGTTCTTGATCAGTTGCGCCAGGTACAGCCGGACATCGATCTGCCGACGCGGCCGCAACCGCCGGTGAGAGGCTAGTCTCTGTAAATTACGGGCCCTGGAAATCTCTGACGTCGCGAAACGGCGTATCCTGATCGGAAAAATCCGGGCGGTAATAAAACGCAGCGCCGTCGTACTCCTGCATCCAGCCTTCCTGCATCTCTAACTCGTCGAGCGCCGCGACGGCGCGCATCCATTCAGATTCCGCAATCCGGCGTGACAGAAGAATGTAACGCGGGTTGGTGCCGGCGACATTAGTCGGATAGTACTGGGCCATCAGTGAGACCGCGACGCGCGGGCTGAGCGCGTTATGAATCCACTCCAGCGATTCGCGCACGCCTCCAATGTCGTTGGGCAACACCAAAAGGCGAATTACCAACCCGCGTTTGAGCAAACCATTTTCATCAAACACCAATTCGTCGCCGGTCTGCCGGTACATCTCAGCGATGGCCGCACGCGAAACCTGGGCGTAGCTGCGGACCTTTGAGTACAAGAATCCCGCATCGTCTTCCGCATATTTCAAATCGGGGAGATAGACATCGACGATGCCGTCGAAAAGCTCCAACACCTTCACTGAGTCGTAGGCGTTGGTGTTGTAAACGATCGGCAGCCGCAGACCTCGCTCAGCCGCGATCAAAATTGCGCGGGCCATCTGTGGCGCAAAGTGCGTCGGCGAAACAAAGTTTATGTTGTGACATCCGCGCGCCTGAAGTTCCAACATTATTTCGGCCAGGCGTTCATGCGAAACCTCATTTTTGATTTGCTGCTTGTGGGTCTGAGAAATTTGATAGTTCTGGCAATACACGCAACGCAGGTTGCAGTTCCCGAAAAAGATATTGCCGGCGCCGCGCGTGCCGACGAGCGGCGGCTCTTCGCCAAAGTGTGGTGTGAAAGAAGAGACAATGGGTAGCCGCCCGGAATAGCACCGCGCCAGCTCGTCCTGCAAACGATTGTTGCCACAGTCGAGTGGGCAAACAGTGCAACGTTCGAGCAACGCCTCGAGTGCTTCGACACGCCGCCGCAGCTCGCCGCTTTGCAGCAGACTGAGATACGAAGGCCCTGCTGTTATTTCAGTCGTCACTCTTCTTTCTAAAATGGACGTAGTGCGTCTTGTGCTGCTCGACAAGTTCCTTCGGAACAGCACGCCTGGTAGTGCGCCAGATAAAATCCATCTCGGCGTGCGTGGTGCTTAAAGCGAGGCGCGCTTCAAAAACCAAAAGCATGCTGCCATAGAAGAGAAAGAACGCGCCGATCAGGCCCATAGCCACCGGAATCCACCCGAACCGCGCGCCTGAAGCAAATGAGACCACACCGATCGCCACGCTGGTCGCGACGAACACACCAACCGCCAAATAGAAACTGGTGAGCGCGCGCTGCAAGAGTCGCGATCGGCTGGTGAGCTTGTCGAGCTGGTCGTAAAGCATTGCGCGCCGCTCTTCGAAAAACTCGGCCTCGGCATCGCCGCTGGAAACTTCCTGCAGGCGGTCTGATAACGAACGAGTGCGATCGACCACTCTTCCCAGGCGCGTCGAAGACGAAAGGATCATGGTGCCGCTGGCGGAAATAAGCACCGCCGGGGTGATCATCGCGGTCAACACCGCCAACGAAGAAGAGAGACCTTCCATTTTCTGTTCAGGTTCAAGGCATTCTACCGATTCGTCTTGTCCGAGACCAAATCGGACGCGTAAAGACTTATGATATGCTCCGCCAAACCGCCAGCCATGCCGACCAATGACTATCACTTTATCGACCGCTGGCGCGTGGAAGGCGACGTTAAAGAGGTAGCCGACATTTTGGAAGATGCTCAGTCGCTGCCCCGTTGGTGGGGCTCAGTTTATTTCGAGGTTGAGGAAGTCGAGCCCGGTCGTGAACACGGCATTGGCAAGTTAATCAGGTTGCGCGCAGGGGGTTGGTTGCCCTACACGCTGCGAATCAACTTTCGCACGACCGAGTCTCGGTATCCCCACGGTTTTGCCATGGATGCGACGGGCGATCTCGAAGGACGCGGAATCTGGACGTTTACGCAGGACGGACCGTTTGTCGATGTCACGTACGATTGGACGATTCGCGCCAACAAACCCATCGTCGAGAAACTTTCATTTCTGCTCAAGCCGATCTTTCGTTCTAATCATAACTGGACCATGAATCGCGGCCAGGAAAGCCTGAGGCTCGAGCTGTTACGCCGGCGCGCAAAATCAAAGGAAGAGTTGAAGCTTGTTCCGGCGCCACCAAAACCATCGCTGGTTGTTCGCGCACTTGGTCTGAGTAAAGCATGAGCGAAACCGACACGCTGATCGCCTGGGTGCCCGATCTGCTTTACGCAGGCGGCGCATTTCGACGTGACCGGGCGTTGGTGTGCGATACGGCTGGCAAGGTTTTGAGAGTTGCGCTCGCCCATGAGTTGACCGGCGAGAAACGAATGCGTCTGGCGAACCGCGCGATTCTGCCCGGGATGATCAATTCTCACTCACACGCTTTTCAAAGAGTGCTGCGCGGGCGCACTGAGCAACGATCGTTTAGCGGCGGGCTACGGCCCGCCGGGTCGGGCAGTAGCCCGACTCTAAACAATCAGGTTACTCAGGATTCTTTCTGGACCTGGCGGGAACTGATGTATTCCGCCGCCACGCGACTTAGTCCGGAAGACATCTATGACGCGTCGCGCATGGCGTTCATGGAAATGGCTCTGAGTGGCATTACCTCCGTGGGAGAGTTTCATTATCTTCATCACTCGCCGGCGGGCACGCCGTACGACGATCCGAATCTGTTAGCCAGGCAAGTAATTCGCGCCGCCAACGAGGTGGGTTTGCGTATTGCCCTCTTGCGTGTCGCATATGCACGCTCAGGATTTAAGACTGAGCCGAACCCGCAACAAATAAGATTCATTGAAAGTGATCCTGACCGGTATGTGCGAAACCTTGAGAACTTGATCGGCGATCTGGATCAGGCCAGCGCCGCGAGCCCCACGCCTGCCACTGCCTGGGCCGGGGTCGCGCCACACAGTGTGCGGGCCGTACCTCTGGATTACCTGCGCCATGTAATCGGATTTGCTAGTGAGCGTAATTTGAACGTTCACATGCATGTCGCGGAACAACCCGCGGAGATTTCCGCTTGCATCGAAGAATACGGCCGATCGCCCGTGGCGCTGCTCGATACCGAAGGCTTGTTGAGCCGCGGCTTCACCGCAGTGCACGCGATTCATGTGACACCAAAAGCCATCGCTTCGTTCGCTAAGACCGCCGCGATGGTTTGCGCCTGTCCAACCACAGAGCGAAACCTCGGCGATGGAGTCGTGCCCGCGGATGAGTATCTGAAGCACGGTGTTCAGATCTGTCTGGGCACCGACAGTCACACCCAGATTGATTTGTTCGAAGACGCGCGCGAGCTCGAATATCATCTGCGATTACAAAAGTTGGAGAGGGCCGTGCTAAGTGGCGCCGCTGCAGATCTTTTTGACATGGCCACCGTTTGGGGCGCGCGGAGTATTGGCGCGCCATCCGGTTCACTGGATGTGGGCCAGGCAGCTGATTTTTTCACAATTGACTTGAACGATCCTTCCATTGCCGGCGCGTCGGACAATGACCTGTTGTCGGGTATCGTGTTCTCGGCATCGCGCGCCGCCATTCGCGAAGTCGTCGTGGGTGGAAAACCAATTGTTTCTGAAGGACAACACCTGACCCAGGAAGAAATAGTGGAAAGATTTAACGAGTTGCAAAAGAGGTTGTGGAGCTGATGACCGTCCAACAGACTCTCGCCGAACTGGTAGCAATCAATTCCGTGTCCTCACGTTCAAACGAGGAGATCATTTCTTACCTCGAACGGCGTTGTCTGGCCCAAGGCCTAATCGTCAAACGATTTCCCTACGTCGACGATAAGGGAATTGAGAAGATCAACCTCGTCGCGCTCACCCAATCACAAACCACTGTCGAGCTCGCGCTGGTCGGACACACCGACACCGTGCCTTTCGATCAAACCTGGACCGACGCACTGCGCCTGTCAGAGACAGACGAAAAGTTATTTGGCCGCGGCGCTTGCGACACGAAAGCTTTTATCGCTTGTGCGTTGACGGCGCTCGAGAGCCTTGATCTGAAAAAGCTGAAGAAACCGCTCGCCCTGATCTTTACCGCTGATGAAGAGGTCGGTTGTGTGGGGGCAAAGCGTCTGGCCGACGCTGAACCCTTCAGAGTTAATTACGCGATTGTGGGCGAACCGACTTCGCTGCAACCAATCCACGCGGGCAAAGGTTACTGTCTCGCCGAGATCACAGTCCGCGGTCGCGAGGCCCACAGCGCCTATCCCGAACTGGGAGTCTCAGCAATCTTCCACGCCGCGAGATTGATTGCGCATATTGAGAACATCTCAAAGGAATTGCAGGCGGACCATCGCGATGTTTTCGATCCGCCTTACACCACGCTTAATGTCGGCTTGATCAATGGCGGCTCAGCCAAAAACATCGTGGCCGGCGAATGCCGCTTTACGCTCGAGTGGCGCACTGTACCGGGCCAGTCAGCGAACCATGTTTTGAATCTTGTTCATCAAGCGATCGCCGATCTCAAAGCTTCAGATTCAGACTTTACCTGCGAGGTTAAGGCGGCCCGCGCTGACGAGAGCTTTGAAACTGATGTGGAATCGCCGCTCGCCAAATTACTCTCCAACGCGGCCAGCAAGGCCCCCGGAACAATTGCGTTCGGAACGGAAGCGCCCAGCATGATCGCACTGGGCGCCGAAGCGATTGTCTTTGGCCCGGGGGACATACGCTTTGCCCACCGCACTGGTGAATTCGTGCCGGTGGGCGAGTTGAACACATGCGTAGACGTACTGCGTCTGGCGATCGAGCGTTTCTGCCTGTAAAACCCACATCTTTCGACTTGCGGGCAACCACGACCTGTCGCCCAGAGTCGAAGATTCGTCTTCCTGCGATAGACACCGATGAAAGACAGCGAGAGAATGATCCGGAGCCTTCCGATTCCCTAATTGTTCCCATACACTCAACAAATGCTATTCCGCTTTTTACCCAGTCACATCCCGCCAGAGTTCAGAATGTTTGGCCGCTCGATCTGTACGCTGGCGTTTGGGCTAGTCTTGATTATTGGCTCGTTTTCCGTCGCGTTGGCGCAAGGCGGCAGCTCGCCTTTTCCGCAGGCTACTGAACTGCAACCCGGCCCGCCGCTCACCAATCAGGAATACGTGTCTAAGTTGTATCAACTGCCGCGGCATCCCGAAGAGCGCGATAAATTGATTGACGAAATTCGAAAGCGCGGCATTGGATTCCCGGTTACGCCGGGGTTGTTGAACCTGACCGCCACCAAGAGTGGCAACGATTCGCTATTGCGGCATGCGCTCGAGGAAGCGAACCGGCGTCGCGAGAATCCGACGGCGGCGGCGTTGCCGTCGAGTGCCGAAGGCCTGGCATTGCTGGAGCGCACGCGAAAGGCAACTCTGGGCGCGTCTGAACACATGCCCGATTATCTGGTGAAGCAGCAAATCACGCGCTCGCGGGCGTTTGGCGCGACCAGCAACTGGAATGTGTATGACCGTCTGTCGATCGCGGTTAGCTATCGCCAGAACGTAGGCGAGCAGTACAAGCTCCTGTCCGTTAACGGCATGCCTCCGAGCGTTGACGAAAAAGAAGGATCGAGTTACGGAGACAAACTGGGCGGGACGACGTCAAGCGGCGAATACGTTTCGATGTTGACGCAGTTATTCCAGCCGGAAACCCGCACCGACTTTGAAATGGTTGACACTGACACATTGCGCGGCCGCCGAACGATTGTTTATGAGTACGTAGTCAAGAAACAATTCTCGCGGCAGACGTTGCGGTTTCAGGCAGGGATTGACGCAACTCCGGCTGAAACGATTGTCGGCTATCGCGGGCGGATTTGGGTCGATCGAGAAGACGGCCGCGTGCTCAGGCTGGAAACAATTTCCGTCGAGATTCCTCAGAACTTTCCCATCAGTGCGGCCGGCAGCGTGATCGATTACGACTGGGTGAAGATCAATGATGTGGACCACCTGTTGCCGTCGCGTGCGGTAATTGAATTAAGCAGTCACCTGGGCGCGCAACGCGAGCAGACGCGAAATGACATTTTGTTTCGCGGCTATCGGAAGTTTGGCACTGACGTGAAGATTATCGACGTGGAAGATAGTGATTTTCCGCCGGACAAGCCGGAAGAGACTGAGCCGCCAAAGCCGGGCGCGCCTCCGGTGCTAAAGCCTGCGGGAAAGAAACCGTGACGGTCTCAAATACCTGGATTTGAGAGATATTGCCGAAT
Organism: Pyrinomonadaceae bacterium; assembly: GCA_035274925.1. Classification (GTDB taxonomy): domain Bacteria; phylum Acidobacteriota; class Blastocatellia; order Pyrinomonadales; family Pyrinomonadaceae; genus UBA11740. Next base: position 7,523 of record DATENS010000068.1, read on the forward strand.
TCCCGCAAACGTCTCGTGCCAGCCTCGTTCACAGCCCGCGTAGAACTCATCTGCGGAAGGGTCCATCGGAAAACCATCCTGCACTACCCGCAGTGAAGTTTGATTGGCTCCCACCGGAATAACAGCAAACTCACTGGTCAGGTTCGCGGCAAATGGCAGCGGGCCGCTGCGCGCGTAGTACTCAAAATCGGAAAACTTGATCCGCCGCGGCGGATCGAAGACGCTCATGCGGCCGGCGGTGATGAATTCCGGCGAATCTTCATCACCCCAGACGGCGACCCACACGCCACCTTCTTTTTGATCGACAATCGCATGCGAAGCGCCCCACCACTGGCGAATAGCGCTGGGCGTGTGCAACAAAGCAAAGACCGTTTCCGGACTAGCGTCAAAGATCTCTTCGTGGATGTGTTTGCGGGTGGTCATGATTATTTCAGGGTTGAACTAACCGGTCGGGCCGAAAAACTTCACCGAGGTTCAAAAGAGGGTGAGTATTCCCATAACTTCATCCTGGCCGAGAGCTTCAATATTCTGATTATGATCACGGAGTATGTTTTCGATTGCGGACGTGCTGCAATTTCCCCGACGTATCCAAATTACCTTGGGGGGAAAGCCCAATAGAATGCACAGGTCGCTGAAATCTGAGTCCTTCGTAACGATGACGAAGTCTTCTCGGCGAGCATAGTCCCGCAACTCGTTGTCCGATGCGTGATCAATTCCAATTTTGTAAACGTGGGTCGACTCAGGATAAAGGTCAGCCAGACGCGCGACCAGTTTCGGTGAAAGGTTTTGGTCGAAGAGCAGCTTCACGCCTCTACAACCATCAAACGCTTCTCACGGTCTGCAGCATAACTGAGACATGCGAGAATATCCTCTTTGGTGAGATAGGGAAAATCTTTGAGAACCTCTTCCTGTGTCATCCCCGACGCAAGGTACTCAAGCACGTCGTAAACGGTGATCCGCATTCCGCGAATACAGGGTTTGCCACCTCGTTTGCCGGGCTCGATGGTGATTATGTCTTGATAACTCATGCCGTGATAGTAAAGCCGAAATCCAGCGGAGCGCAAGAATTTGGTAAGAGCAGGCGTGTTAGTGACTCCGCTCAATGGGAGCAACACCTGCTCGCTTGAACTCGACATGGGGCTGTTCCATCATGTTCAGGCAACATGGCCAACCCTGCTTTACGACTTCCCGACAATGTTCCGGGTGATTTCTTTGTCGACTCAAGCTGTATCGACTGTGACGCTTGCCGGCAGATCGCGCCCGAAACTTTTTCCGAGGACGGGGATTATTCGGTCGTATCTCACCAGCCACAAGCTGAAGACGAAACCAGGCGTGCATTGATGGCGCTGGTGGCCTGTCCCACCGCGTCGATCGGCACTTTGGAACATCACGACGCTCATATAGGCATCGACGCCTTTCCTGAAAAAATTGCGGACAACGTTTACTTCTGCGGCTTCACCGCTGAGTCGAGTTTCGGCGCCTGGAGTTATTTGATAGTTCGGCCGGCGGATGAAGGAGGCAACGTCCTGGTTGATTCGCCGCGATTTGCCACGCAACTGGTCAAAAGAATTGAAGCGCTGGGCGGCGTGCGCACGATGTTTCTAACTCATCGCGACGACGTGGCCGATCACGAGCGGTTTGCCGAGAAGTTTGCCTGCGAACGCATCATGCACGCCGACGACGGCGCTGCAGGATTTGGAGTTGAAACAATCCTTCAGGGCCAGGACCCGGTCGAGCTTGCTCGTGACTTAATTGCCATTTCGGTGCCCGGCCATACTCGCGGCCACATGGTCCTGCTTTACCGGCAGAAGTTTTTGTTTACGGGAGATCATCTGGCCTGGTCACCAAACCGAAATACACTGATCGCATTTCGCGGAGCCTGCTGGTATTCGTGGCCGGAACAGATCAAGTCGATGGAGAGACTTCTCGATTACGAATTCGAGTGGGTATTGCCGGGCCATGGCCGAATCCACCATGACAGCCGCGACGAAATGCACAGACATCTGGAGCATTGTGTCGATTGGATGAAAACGCGATAAGATGTCGGCTCAAAATCCGGAGTAAGTGTTGAAACTTAGTCCTGCGCTGAGGATCCATAAGCCAGGCTGAGGATGTTTTTGTAATCTCGTCGGAAAAACCAAATCGGGAGCAGAAACCGTGATCATTGGACTTCCAAAAGAAATCAAAGATAACGAGTATCGCGTCGGATTAACCCCGGCCGGCGTGCGCGCTTTAACTGACGCGGGACATCGCGTAGTGGTGGAAACAAAAGCGGGAAACGGTTCGGGTTTCGAGGATTCGCTTTACGAACGGGCCGGCGCCACCATTTTGAGTTCGGCTGATGAAGTCTGGGGCGAAGGCGAAATGATCGTGAAGGTTAAGGAACCGATCGCTCCCGAATACCCGCGCATGCGCGAGAACCAGTTGTTGTTTACTTATTTGCATCTTGCTCCGGACATTGAACTCACTGATCAACTGCTCAAGCGCAAAGTAACAGGTGTCGCTTACGAAACTATCACCGATCGCCGTGGCACTCTGCCGCTTTTGACGCCCATGTCCGAAGTGGCGGGCCGCATGGCAATACAGGTCGGCGCTCACTATCTCGAGAAGATGAGCGGAGGCGGCGGTGTTTTGCTCGGCGGCGTGCCCGGTGTTCCGGCTGCGCGCGTGGTAATCATTGGCGGCGGAGTGGTCGGCACGAACGCAGCGAAGATCGCCGTGGGAATGGGCGCATACGTCACCATCATCGACAACAATCTCGACCGCCTGCGGGAATTGGATGACATCTTCCTTTCAAAGATTTCGACGCTGGCATCGAGCGCTTACATGATTCAGGATGCGATTCAAACCGCCGACTTGATCGTGGGGGCGGTACTGGTGCCCGGTGCTTCTGCGCCGAAACTGGTGACGAAGAACATGCTCAAAGACGTCCCGAACGGAGCGGTCATAGTCGACGTTGCCGTGGATCAGGGCGGTTGTGTCGAGACTACTCATCCGACCACCCATTCAGAGCCGACCTACTATGTCGAGGGCGTGCTTCATTATTGCGTGGCCAACATGCCCGGAGCCGTACCGCGCACGTCCACGTTCGCTTTGACGAACGCCACCCTGCCTTACGCACTGAGGCTGGCGAATAACGGTTTGAAAACGGCGGTGGAAAAAGATCCCGGGTTGAGAGAAGGCGTTAACACGTACGCCGGTAAGCTGACCTACGAGGCGGTAGCGATCTCACAGGGCAAGGAATACACACCCTTGGATCAATTGCTTTCCGCGTGAAGACCTACACTCGGTCGCTACCGCTCCCGGTTTTGTGCAAGCAGTCTCTCAAGACACTTGATTAGTTCTTGCGCATTGACTGGCTTGTAGAGGAAGGTATCAATCAGTTTGTCCGCTGAAGCCGCGTTTGATTTGTTTTCCTGGCCGGTCAAAAGAATTATCGGGATGCTCGCGAGCTTGGAATTGCTCCGAAAGAAAGCGGCCAGCTGCTGGCCACTTAAGTGGGGCATGATGGCATCAGTTACCACCACGTCGATCTCGGATGACATTGCCAGTTTCATTGCCTCCAGCCCATCACTAGCCGTGATCACGCGATAACCTGAACGTTGCAGCGTTACCTCCAGGTACCGTCTGACCGATCGATCATCTTCCACCAAAAGGACACAGGCCTGAGCAGATTCAGGCGCAGACTCGCCCCCGTTCGGGGGGATTACTTCCGATTGTTGCTCGTCTTCCATACCGGTCGGGTTCATTGAAGTTGAGGCAAGGAAAGTTTGATCAAACCGCTTTCACTTTGGGTAAGGCTGAGAGTAAAACCACCGCAACCGGTTGTCAACGAGATTAGCCAGCGGCGGCCCTCTCGCTAGTGGATCGCGCACAGGCTGCGGGTGCCCCCGCTCATCAAACCCGCGCCTCTTTGCTATACTTGCCGTTTCGCTAACCGGCGCGAATCGCGTCCTTACGCAATTGTCCGGCTGACCCTTTGTTTTATGTACGAATTCGCAGTCACGCCCGCTGTCACTCAAATACGCCGCCGTGGCGTTGAGATCGCGGAAGTCACACCCGGCACGATCGGGGCTGAGCTGGAGCTCGAGCCCGGCGATAGAATTATGCGCGTTAATGGCCGGGTAGTTCGAGACTATCTGGACTTTCGCTTCCAATCAGCCGGCGAAACTGATCTGACAATCGATGTTCGCAAGAAAACCGGCGAAGATTGGGAGCTGAACATCGAACGCGACGAAGCGGAAGACTTTGGCCTCAGTTTTGAACAAATCGTCCCGCGGCAATGCGCGAACGAATGCCTGTTTTGCTTTTGTAAGGGAAATCCCGAAACCGCCAGGCCTTCCTTGTTTGTCCGTGATGAGGACGTGCGCCTTTCTTTTCTTTACGGAAACTACACGACGCTGACTTCAATTACCGAAGACGAGATGCGGAGGGTGATCGAGCAGCGCCTGACACCCCAATACGTTTCAGTGCATGCGACCGATCTTGAGGTGCGTGCTTACCTGCTGGGCATTGATAAAGAGCGCGCGGATATTTCCGGGAAGATGCAGCGCATGATGGACGCCGGCATCGACATCCACGCCCAGGTAGTGCTCTGTCCGAATATTAACGATGGCGAGATTCTGCGCCGCACCGTCGACGATCTGGCAGCGCTTTATCCGCGAGTGACGAGCGTAGCGATTGTGCCGCTTGGCCTGACCAGGTATTTGAATGATCCGCGATTGACCCCGGTGACTCCTGAGTTCTGCCGGCAAACCATTGCGCAGGTCGAGGCGATTCAAGCTGAGTTGATGACTCGCCTGGGAACGACGTTCGCGTTTCTCGGCGATGAAATTTACCTGAAGGCCGGCGCGCGCGTCCCTTCGCGAAAGCATTACGGCGATTATCCTCAAATTGAAGACGGCATCGGCATGGTGCGAAGTTTCGCCAACGAGGTGGAAAAGCTAAACCGGCGAATTGCGCGAAGGACAGCAGGGTTAACCCGAGCTTCCCGCGAGGCCTCGGGCAGGCTGAATGGCACGATCATGACCGGCGCTCTGTTCGCTCCGGTTTTGAAAGAGATGATTGATCGGCTCAATTCGCACTCGGGCGCGCAACTGCACGTTCTCGGTGTTGAGAACGAATATTTTGGCGGCGACGTCAGCGTGGCGGGACTTCTCACGGGTGGCGATTTCGCGGCCATGCGCGACCGCATTCGTGGAGACTTTGCCATAATCCCACGCGTTGCTCTGAAAAGTGACGAAGCGATCCTGCTCGACGGGATGAGCTTTAAAGATCTGCAGGAAGAGTTTGACGTGCCGCTTTATGCTTTCGACTTTGCGTCGTTGGCGAGGGCAATCGAGTCAGGCGGCGTGAATGTGAACGCCGAATTCACCCAAGCCGCCTAAGTTTTCCCGCAATTGGAATGGTTCAGCCTCAACAAAAGCAGACGGGCCTTGCCGCGAAGAAGGTGCTTGACGTCGGTTGCGGCTGGAATAAGACGCCTGGGGCGATCGGGATCGATTCCAATCCAAAGACGCATGCCGACGTTATTCATGACCTTGGAGCGCTTCCCTATCCTTTTCCCGACAACGAATTTGACGAAATTGTTTGCCGCCACGTGATCGAACATGTGCCGGACGTGATGGCCCTCGTCTCAGAATTGCACCGCATTACCAAGCCGGGCGGACGCATCACCATTGTCACGCCGCACTATTCAAATCCTGACTGGCCGACAGATCCCACTCATCGAAATCACTTCAACAGCTATTCGTTCAACTGTTTTATTGACGATCGGCAGTTGTTTCCCTTTTACACGGAAGTGAGGTTGAAACCACTGCGGAGCCATGTTTCGCTGGCGAATCTGTGGCGGGCGCTCGGGATCGAGTTCATAGTGAATCTTGATCAGCGGTGGCCTTCGTGGCGGTTCACGCGGAAGTTTTGGGAGTTCTATCTGAATGCGGTCGTTCGGGGTAAAGAGCTGAGCTTCGAATTCGAAGTGGTGAAGAAAAACGCTGAAGCTTGAGGGAAATATCCCGGAAGCAAATTCACTGGGCAACGATTTTAAACCAAGTTTGTTGAATCTTTTTGGGGTCGCCGGCGGCCAGTACTGAGAAGCTGGATCAACGCACGTACATCCGGATGCGGCTGCAAAAGATGAGCGTGCAGCCGCCAGGCTCGCGGGTTTTCTGTTCGAATGAGCGAACCCGGCGCGGCCCGCGTACATCCCAAGAAGCCTGGACCATTTAGTTCGCTTTTCACATCGATCTGGGTATACTGGTTCAGCAGGAATTCAGTCTTCACGCTCAAACTTTGCTGAGAGAATCAGCACCCATTCACACATGATTTTGGAGAATTATTGGAGAAAAATGATGAGAAATAGTTATGTCAGTCGACTGCGCAGCGCGCTCGCGTTTGTGTGCGCCCTCGCGGTCGTTTCGTTATCGCTGGCCGCGCCCGCCTTCGCCAGTGGCGCCAACAAGTCAGATGACAAGATGAGCGCCGAAGAGGTTATCGCCAAACATCTCGAAGCCATCGGGCCGGCTGCCGCGCGCGCCAGTAACCAGAGTCGCGTTGCGGTGGGCAGTGTCAAAGCCACGTTTAAGGTGCGAAGCACTTCCGGCGTGCTGGATGGCCGGGCAGTGTTTGGTTCGGTTGAACGGAAAGCCGTGGTCGGGCTCGCATTTAACGCGCCGAACTATCCGGGCGAAAAGCTGGGCTTTGACGGAAAGAAGTTCACCGTGGGTTATCTTACGCCGGGAGTTCGCTCGACCCTGGGAACTTTCATGCTCAACCACACTGGTCTCTTCAAGGAAGGGCTGGTAACGGGAACGCTTTCGGCTGCCTGGCCCCTGCTGGATCTTGCGGGCCGCAATGCGAAAGTGGATTACGCCGGAACGGACAAGATCGACGGCCGGCTGGTGCACAAGCTCAAGTATTTGCCCAAAGGCGGTTCAGACGTAAACATTTCTCTCTATTTTGACGCGGAAACGTTTCAGCACGTCCGAAGCCAATATGATTTTAAGATCTCGTCCCGGCTGGCCAGCGGCGGCGTCGATGCCCAAGCCCGGCAGCAGGAAACCCGCTACAAGATGATCGAAAATTTCGGGGACTTTAAGAAGGAGGGCGAGCTAAATCTGCCCCACACCTACTCGCTTCAACTGGAGGTGGTTAAGACCGACGGATCGTCTCTCGATAAGTGGGAGGTCGCCTTGGAGCAGTTCTCGTTCAATCAACCGCTGGAGGATTCGAGCTTCGACGTCGACGGTAGATAGAATCGGCTGAGCTCATTTCAAGACGGATTAGGGGACGCCCGGGCTTTTTCAGCCCTGGCTCCCCTTTTTTCTTCCTCTTCACCTTTTAGGTTTCATCTGGAGCCCGTTATCTGAGACCGGCAGCCGGGAACTGAGGCTGTCCCTCGGCGGTCCCTGCGCGGACCTGGTCCAGGATCATTCCCCTGTGGTCATGGATCTTCTGTTGAATAGAGTTCAAGGATTCGTACAAGAATCCAAATTTGTCAATATTATTGGCTGACTTCCGGCGGTATTTTCTCGGTTTTCCTTAGTGTCAGAACAACTTATGCGGGGTGGGGGAACGGGCATGATACTTGCTGTTATTGGCCGCGAAGACGAAATACCGAGTTTTGACTTTCCAGTTCTTAATGAGCACCTTTCGTCCAGTTTCTACCTGCGGCATTCATTTTTGGCACGAATGCTGGCGCGGGAGCCTCAGAAATAGCCTAAATCTAATAAGGAGTCCACTATGAAGAAATTTACGTTGGCGGTGTTGGCGCTTCTGGTTTTTGCAGCGGCAGCATTCGCCCAGTCCGCAGGCCGCATTGTCGGTACGGTCGCCGGGCCGGACGGCAACATCGCTGGTGCGAGCATTACGGCCAAAGATACGCAGACCGGCAAAGAATTCTCCGCTACTGCGTCGGAGGATGGAACATTTAGCATTAACCAAATTGAAGCTGGAACCTACACCGTAACGATTACGGCCCCTGGGTTCAAGACGTTCAGCGCGACTCAAGTCAAGATTGACGCGAATCGCGACTATCCGTTGGATGCGAAGCTTGAGGTTGGCAACATTAGTGAAACCGTCACGGTTGTCGCCGGAGCCGAGGTAATCAACGCCACCACCGGTGAGCTGAACAACACGATTACCCCGCGGCAGGTGAAAGAGCTGCCCATCAATGGACGTAATCCCCTGAATCTACTCAACCTGATCGCTGGCTCGAATCCTACCAGCGGCTCAATCAACGGACAGCGCACCTCGTCGGTCAACTATACCCGCGACGGTTTGAACGTCCAGGACAACTTTATTCGCAACGGATTCGTCCAGGATTTCCCGACCGTTGATGATACGGGTGAGTTCACGGTTATCACGCAGAACGCGGGCGCCGAATACGGCACCGGTTCAACGCAGGTGATTCTCGTGACGCCTCGCGGCGGCAGCGAATTCCATGGCAATTTATTTGAATTCAATCGCAATTCGAAATTTGCCGCTAACAACTTCTTTAACAACTGGAACAACACGCCCCGCGCGTTCTTGAACCGCAACCAGTACGGCGGCACCCTTAGCGGACCGGCCATCGTGCCGAACTTCGGCGAGGGCGGCCCATCCGTGCAACGTGGCAAATCGTTCTTCTTCTTCAACTATGAAGGTTTCCGTCTGGCTAACCAGGTACCGGCGAACACGACTACGCTGCTACCGGCGGCCCGCAACGGCGACTTCACCTATGTTGACAACGGCGGCGTAGCCCGCACCGTCAATGTGCTGACGGGCGCAAACCTGGTCCTCACCGCGGGGACAAACCTGAACAATTTCAACAACGCAGGTGGCGTGCTCGCAGTTGACCCGGCAGTCCAGGCCCGCTTTCTGAGCCTCTTGCCGACTTCCGGCAATGGCGCACTCACGGGCATCAACTTCCTGCAGGCCAACTCATTCCAGCGCAGTAACCCAGAGAAGCGCTACGGCATTACCGGCCGCTATGACATTGATTTCAACGACAAGCACTCAGCCAACTTTGTTATTAAGCGCAATAACATTACCGACGCGCGTACTGACCTGGCCTCCGGTTTCGCCTTGGCGACCTTCGTCGACCAGGGTGGCCCGACGACCCTGTACGTTGGCGCGTGGCGCATGCAGCCGACTTCGGCAATCTCAAACGAGCTGCGCGGTGGTTATCAGCGCTCTGAGCCGTTCTTCAATGCGGTCAACGACCCGCGCGCTCTGCCATTCCTGATTGCTCCGCCGCTCGTGACCAATCCCGAGCCGAGCTTCCAGAGCCAGGGTCGGAACACCGACTACTGGAACCTTCAGGACAACGCCACCTGGACGCGTGGCAACCACGCCCTCCGCTTTGGCGGCATGTTGCAGCTCTACCGGATCGAGGCGCTTAACTTCGCCGGTGTGACTCCGACTTACAGCTTCGGCACAACCGGTAACACGGCCACGCCGGGCTTTGTCTCGAATCTCTTCCCCGGCGGCATTAACGCGACTGACCTGGCCCGCGCCAACAGTCTGCGCTATTTCCTCGGCGGCATCGTTGGCAGTGGTACGCAGACCGCCAACGCGATCACTTCGACCTCGGGTTTCATCGCCGGCGCGCCGGCCGTCCGACGCCTAAACTTCGACAACTACAGCTTCTATGTCTCTGACCAGTGGCGCGTCTCTGATAAGCTGACGCTCAACATTGGCCTGCGCTATGAGCTGTACACGCCGCTCAACAACCCGGACAGAATCTATCTCGAGCCAATTCACACCGGGAATGACCCGATCGCGACTTTGACGAACCCGAACGGCAGTTTCCAGGTCGTGGGCGGCAACGCCGGCAACCCGGGCGACTTCTTCAAGGCGGACAAAGACAACTTTGGTCCCAATATCAGCGTCGCGTACACGCCGAACTTCCGCAACACCTTCCTCTCGCGCATTTTCCCGGGCGAGGGTAAGACGGTCATCCGCGGAGGCTATCGCGTGAACTACGTTAACGACGAGTACGTGCGTGCTCCGGACAACGCCAATTTGAATAACACCGGCCTCGGTTCGGGAACGGCTACTGCCCGCCTCGGCGGCACCACCACCGGCGCGGCGCAGTTCCGCGTAATCGGCCTGGCTAATGCACCGACCGCGGCCCCGATTGTTACGCCGACCTCGGCCTTCGGTCCGGGCGGCTCGGGCACCCGCACCTACATCACTAACAACATCCAGGGTCTTGGCTTCGGCCAGGGCGGCCTGGGCGGCACCATCTCGCTCATCGACCCGAATCTCCAGGTGCAGCGCAACTACGAATACAACGTCGGCATTCAGCGCGAAGTTGGATTCAACAGCGTTCTGGAAATTCGCTACGTCGGGGGCTACAGCAAGGAACTGGTCCGCTCGATCGACTACGGGCAGCTCCGCACACTGAACAGCGGCCTGCTGGCCGACTTCCTGATTGCGCGCGAGAACTGCCGTCTCCAGGGCCTGACGATTGCGGGCACCGGCGACCCGACGCAACGCTGCACGAACGCGAGCTTTAACCCCGCCATCGTGGGCAGCCGCGCGACTCCGTACCTGTCGTCGCTTGAGGGCGGCGGCTTCCTGAACAACACTGTCATCCTCGGGCCAATCAAGGCTGGCACCGCAGGTGCGCTGGCTGAAACCTATGTCATCAACGGCATTGGTATCACCCCGGGCTCGGGCTATGCCCAGCTGCTCGTGGCGAACCCGAATGGCGGCGTGCTGAACCTGACCACGAACGGTGGTCTTTACAACTACAACTCGCTGCAGGTGGAATTCCGCCGCCGGTTTGTGAACGGTCTGAGCCTTCAGGGGAACTACACGTTCCAGAAGATTCTCACCGACGTGACCGGTACTCAGAGCGAGTCCAACCAGACGCGCGTCGAGCCGTATCTGGACAACAACAACCCGAAGAAGGACTATGCACGTCCCGCGTATGACCGTACGCATACCATCAACTTCAACGGCCTTTACGAGCTGCCGTTTGGTAATGGCAAGCGTTGGCTCAACCAGGGCGGCGCTGTCGACCGAATCGTTGGCGGCTTCCAGCTGTCCTCGATTATCAACATCAGCTCAGGCGTGCCGACCAGCATTATCGACACGCGTGGCACACTCAATCGCGCGGGCCGCTCGGGCCTTCAGCCGGCGAGCTCGAATCTGAATGAAGACCAGATCAAGAAGCTTTTCGGCGTATTCAAGACTCCGAACGGCGTCTTCGTTATCGATCCGAGTGTGTTGTTCGCCACGGCAACGCGTACCGTCGCCGGAGTTACCACGACGCTTACCGGCGTCGACTTGAGGCAGCCGCTGCCGCCGGGCTTTACCATCACGAGCGTTCGTGGTGCGAACCCCGTCGGTACGGACCCGTTCACTGGTCAGGTCTTCTTCCCGAACGCACCTGGCTCGACCGGCAATCTGTCCCGTAACTTCATCAACGGTCCCATGTACTTCAACTGGGACGCGGGTCTAATCAAGAACATCCGCCTCACCGAGAACACCAAGCTGCAGCTTCGCGGCGAGGTCTTCAACGTGCTTAACCACGCGAACTTCTTCACGGCCGATCTCGACATCGGAAGCACGAGCTTCGGACGCCTGACGAGTTCGGGTAATGCGTATTCGCCGCGCATCGTTCAGTTCGGCATACGCTTTGAGTTCTAAACCTTAAGTAAGGAACTCAAATTCAAAACGGATCGGGCGTCGCTTCACACAGGAGCGACGCCCGTTTTGTTTCCCTGGTTCCAGTGGTTCGGATCTCTCACGAGTAGGAGGAGACTATGCGGTTTGTAATGGTTCTGGCGGTGGGAGTTCTCCTGGCGGCGTCAGCCGCTGCTCAAAACCGCACCGAAACAACGCCGGACGCGCCTGGTGTGATCGTCACTCGCATTAGCTGGAAGAGGGTGACTATTAACCCGGCCCTCCTCGAAGACCCAATGCTTATCAGTCAGGAGCAGTCCAGGCAAATTAGCGAACAGAGACTTGCCAGAGAACAACCCCTCCGGGTGAGACCGGAAAATGCTCCGGTGACATTGCGTTCCCGCTCCAAGGCTGAGCGAGTCACTTACGTTTACAGCGCCCGAGTGAGAAACACTGGAGACAAAACCATTCGCGAGATCGGATGGGAATACCTGCTGTCAGATCCCGAGACGAAGATCGAGGTAGGGCGGCATCTGCACTCGATGAAACTCAGTTTAGCCGCTGGGAAATCCCGCGATTTGATTGCACGTTCATCAAAACCTCCGGCCGGCGTGGTCTTTGTATCGAAGAACGGTAAGGAGGTGAGCGCCAAATACTCCGAGCGCGTCATCATAAATCGTCTCAGATATGCTGACGGGTCTGTCTGGCAGCGTCCCATTGACTAGGCCCAATCCGCTCCAGACCATTCCGCCCATCGCCCCCAGACACTTCCGTCCCGGCCTTCCCTAATCATCAGTTTCATCCATGAATTTGGAATAAAACCAAATTTTCATCCAAGAAGGGTACCCGCCTGCAGGCAAAGATCGGTGTTTTTGGCCGGAAAATTTACGAACCGCGATAGTAGTCGCGGAACATTGATTGCTTCAGCCGAAAACAAAGTCTTCCAGCGTCCCGGTAGTCTGTCAGTTCGGGATGCCCTTTAGAACAAGCCGGTTCAGTTCAAAACCTAAGGAGGAGCGGTTATGCAAAACGCGTTTCGCTTTCTGGCTAGCGGTTTACTGGTGGGAGTGTTTCTGCTGGTCGTCTCGGGCTCCGCACTGGCCCAGAACACTGGCTCGATTTCGGGCCAGGTAAGGGACGAAAAGGACGCCGTCATCCCCAACGCGACGGTCACAGCACGAAACGTTGCCACAAACGAATCTCGAAATACTCAAACGGATGACGAAGGGCGATACCGTTTTGAAGGTTTGCCAGTTGGTCCGTACGAGATCACGGTGGAAGTATCCGGATTTGCCAAATACGTTCAATCCGGTATCGAACTTTTACTTAATCAACGAGCGGCAGTCGAGGTGGTGATGAAAGCCGGCGACGTCAAGGAAGTCGTCAACGTGACCTCGGACGCTGCGTTAATTAACACGACCAACGCGGAGGTTTCGACCCGGTTCGACTCTCGACGGCTGTCAGAATTACCACTGGCGACGAATCGCAACGTTTACACCGTCGCACTTTCAGCGGCCGGCGTCAGCCAGATGAATTCGGGGCAGTCAAATTTCGCTAACGGTATCAACTTTTCCGCCAACGGTGGCCGTGTCCGTTCGAACAACTTTATGATCGACGGACAAGACAATAATGATTTCGGTGTTGCCGGCGCCACCATCCCCATCAATAATCCCGACGCGATTCAGGAAGTCCGGCTGGTAACGAATCAGTTCAGCGCAGAATATGGACGCAATTCGAGCGCGATCTTCAATGCTATTACCAAGAGCGGCTCGAATGACTTTCACGGTTCCGCGTTTTGGTTCCACAACGACAACAAGCTGAACGCTTGCAGCAATACCAACAAGGCCGGTGGCTTTTGCAATCCCAATGCGACTGACCCGTCACGCAGGGGAGCCCCGTTCCGAATCGAGAACCAGGCCGGCGCCACGCTTGGCGGCCGAATTCTAAAAGACCGAACGTTCTTTTTCTTCGCGCTTCAGCGCTGGTGGGATCGGCAGCTCGGAGTAGGCACAACTCTTAACGGAGCGCCTACCGAGGCAGGCCGGGCGATTATTCAGGCCCAGGCCGGTAACCTTCCCCAGGTTCAGGCACTCTTGAAGTTCCTGCCGGCGGCGCAAACACCCATCGCCACGACGGCAAGATTCGAGCGCAACGGTACGATATTCACCGTGCCACTGGGCGCGCTAACAGGTTCACAGCCATCGGCCTTCAACGATTGGCAGACCTCGATCCGCATCGATCACCGGTTAACGAACACACACTCGCTCAACGGGCGGTACATCTTCCAGGACTCAGGCACTTTGGGCGGCAGTGGTTCACAGATCACACCTCCTGGCTTCTCGTCACAGAACGTGGCGCGCTCACAAGGTATGAATCTGGCGCTGACCAGCGTGTTTAGCCCGAAGTTGATTAACGAGGCGCGTGGAGCATTCGTCCGGCTGGCCTCTGAAACCTCGGCCTTGACTGCCAGCGCCGAAGAGATTCCGTCGATCGAGATCGTGGAACTCGGTCTCAGGCAATTCAATGCCGCTGCGACGCGCACTGCGATTGGCCTCGGCGTTAATCTGCCGCAGACGACGGTAAGAAACACTTATCAACTTCAGGATACGATCACCTGGAACAACGGGGATCATAACTGGAAGTTCGGCGCCGACATTCGTCGCAACCAGTTGCATCAGCTCTTCAAGCCGACCACGCGTGGTCTCCTTGAGTATGCGTCGCTGGATTTCTACATCAAGGACTTTGCCACCAGGGCAAATATCAACAAGGACCTTCCCGGAACCGCTCGCATTCTGCATCTCGACTGGCATGACTTCTTCTTCTTCGTCCAGGACGAGTGGAGAGTGCGGCCGAATCTCACCTTAACTCTCGGTTTGCGATACGAGAATCCTGGTCAGCCCATTGGGGACCTGGTTGATTTCAACCGGCCAGTGGTGGCGGCAGCCAATAATGACGCGCGCTATGTTGTCGGCCCCATCCCGGGTCGCGATACCAACAACTTCCAGCCGCGCATTGGTTTTAACTGGAATCCGCGCACTGAGAGTGACGGCATTTTGGGTTGGATCACCGGCGGTGACAAGCTGGTCGTACGCGGCGGATACTCCCGGAGCGATGACTATGTGTTTACCAACATAGCCCTGAACATCTGGAGTTCCTTCCCGTTTGTGGCTGCGGTTTCTTCATTCCCGACGGTCAGTCAAATTCCCCTCGGAGGCACAACTGCAAGTTCGGTGATCCCGAACGCCTACACGGCGCTACAGAATCCGCCCTTCAATCCCAACACAGTCAACCGCACCATCGTTGACAACAATTTCCACACGCCAACCTACGACGCCTTCAGTCTCGAAGTTCAAAGAGAGCTGACACGCGATTTGGTTTTGCGCGTTGGTTATGTGGGCACAAAGGGAACGGGTCTGTTCGAGTCGGTAGACGCGAATCCGACCGTTGTAGGTTGTTTGACCGCGAATGCGGGCAACAACTTCTGTCGCAGTATTCCCAACCAGGGACCGACCCGGTTGCGAACTAACTCAGGCATGTCAATTTATCACTCGCTGCAGACCAGTCTGGAAAAACGACTCAGTCGTGGCTTCAGTGGCGGCTTGCATTACACGTGGAGTGCGTTCATGGACACCATGTCCGAAATCTTCAACGTATCCTCGGGTGAAATTGCGGTGGCGCAGAACTCGTACAACCGGTCACTGGATTATGCGCGCTCGAGTTACGATCGTCCGCATCGTCTCGCCGGTAACTTTGTCTACGAGTTACCCTGGTACCGTGAACAAAATGGTCTGGTGGGCCGCGTGCTGGGAGGCTGGCAGATAAACTCCGCCTTCTCGCTCCAAAGTGGTTCACCGTTTACGCCTCTTAATGGTGCGGACCCGGCGGGCGCACTGGCCAGCATTTCTTCGCTGGTCGGCAATGCGATTCGTCCGAATGTGCTCACCACGCTGCCCATCAACAGCATGAGCGTCGAAGAACTGGTGGCCGCTGGCCGCGGAACGCTTTTCAGGCAAATCACTGCTGCGGAGCGAACCGGCAACGCGGGTCGCAACATTCTGCGCTCAGACGGCATCAACAACATCGACATCGGCATCCTGAAGAACACCAAGATTGGCGAGAATCAGCGCTTGCAGATCAGAGCTGACTTCTTCAACGCCACCAACTCGCGAGATTTTGGTGTTCCGGCGGCCGAGGTAAACTCAGCTAACTTCCTGAACCAGTGGGGCACCAACGGCGGTAACCGGCGCATTATTGTCGGTATCCGGTACGTGTTCTAAAGCCCCTGGTTCGCGACTACCTTTATTTCCGGAACGGGGCTGGTTAATCAGCCCCGTTTCCGCTTTCTCAACAAATATCGCGGCCCTTTTCTAAACTGCATTTATGAATTAATCTGGCCATGCAAACCCCCGCTCGAGACTTAAATAGGAGGACTCTAGAATGCGATTTGTGATCATGGCATTCCTCTTGGTGGCGGCGGCATCAATATCCCAGGCACAACCTTCAGCGGCTGCGGAACCGGGTCACGGCGTGAGCGTCATTAAATACAGTTGGTCCAAAGAGCGGATTGGCTGGGAGCAGGATCCGTTTGGCGGGCCGCTGGAAAATTTCGATGAGATGCGCGCCCGCGCTCGGAATGAAAAACGCATCGACGACTCAAAACGCGGGGGTGGCGCCGATGTTGATCGCATCAGGCGCGAAGCCAGCACAGACGCGGCCATCGTTCGGCAGATTCATCAGCAACCCCCGGCGCGTTACTCTTTCCAATACAAAGTGGCGTTCCGAAACGATGGAGCCAAAACCATCAAGGCCATTGACTGGGACTATGTATTCTTTGACGGCGAAACCCATAACGAGTTGGGTCGCCATCAATTTACCAGTGAAAGAAAAATACCTTCCGGCAAGAACGCGGAAATCACTTTCATGTTAAATGCGCCCCCCACGCGAACCATCAGCGTAAATGCGCTTAATAAGAAAGAGCGCGTCGGACTGGGTGAAAGCGTCGAAATCGTAGGCATCGAGTATGCTGATGGCTCATCCTGGCGGCGGCCTTAGCTCACCTTTCACATCTGTCGATCAATCCAGCCGCGGCGGTGGGCGGCGGTGATTTCTCGTTACGAAAACCCATCCTCAATCCTCTGCGTGCCGATGAAGCTTGATTCGGCATCACAAAGTGAGGATTATTCTGCCTATGAACCCGGGTGGAGAACTTGCGTTGGCCCCTTTGGGCGCAGGCGATCTGATCGATCGGGCCGTGCGTCTCTATCGCCGTCATTTCTCCACGCTGATCCGTATTGCTGCGCCGCCAGTTTTGATCTCGGCAGCGGGCACGGCCTTAACAACCGTTGCATTTCGCGAGATGGGTGCAACCAGCAGCAGCAGCCGTGTCCTTCTGTACTTGCTGATGTTGCTGGGCGGCGCGACTGTCATGGTCTGCGGCTCACTCTGTAGTCTGATCGTAATGGGCGGCGCGACACGCAATCTGGTCGCGCATTTATTATGGGACGAGCCGGTTAGTTTTCGCGCTACTTACCGTGCGGTCAAATCGCGGTTTTGGGGCCTCTTATGGGCCAGTATTCTGGTGGGTGTCTGGCTCGCATTTTCCGGATGGCTGGCCTTCATGGGTGCTTACATGGCGTTTGCCATGATTCTGCTGGCAGTGTTTGCGTTTGGACAGGTGTTGCCGGCCTGGATAATTGCGATCTTCACCGGAATCGGCACCATCGCTTGCATCGTGCTCGGACTGATCCTGTTCTTCCTGCTCGCCGGGCGCATGGCCTACGTGCCCCAGGCGATGCTGGTCGAAGGCCGCGGCATCTCGTCGGCGATTGGGCGCAGCTTCTCACTCGCCAGCGGCAATGTCCGTCGGCTGATGGCGATGGCGCTGTTTACGTCTTTTGCGACATATTCAGCACTGACAGTCTTGATTATCCCGTTGGGCTGGTTTGGCTGGCTGAATGGCGTCGACATTTCTCCGTTCGGATCCACCTGGCCGGCCTGGTACTCAGTCGGCTATCAGGTCATCCTGCAGTGCAGTCACATACTCTTGGCGCCGATTTGGATGCTCGGACTTTCCCTCTTGTACGTGGACGAGCGCGTGCGGCACGAAGGCTACGACATTGAGTTGATGGCCGCGCGCCAGTTGACTGAAATGCCTGAGATTCCCGGAGTCATGTCGCCGTTTGCGCCTGCGCTGGTCACGCGTCGTGCCCAGACATTCGTAGTACCGCCGCCGGCGCCGATGCCGCCGCAGAATGTTCTTGGCTTGCACTGATCACGATCATGACGGCAACGCTGAAATCGCTGCAGAAGAACATTACCATTGCCGCGATCGCCTTTGCCGTCATCAGCATCGCCTCTCGCGCTGAGGCGGCGACGCTGGCCGAGTATCGTGCCCGTTTGGCCCAGGCAACCACCCTCCTGCAGCAGCTTCAAAATCCGCAGACACATGTTGAAGATGAAGAGCTGCGCAACTCTGCAGATCATCCGCTTGCGCGGGTTAAGAGTCTTTTGCCACTAAAAGAAACCGTCGTGCTCGCAGGCGAGTCCGTCGAAGTTAACAATTCGTGGCTTCATGAAGCGCTGGAAGACTACGAAAAACACCCGGCGTCTGACTCGCGCCGCCGGGAAGCGCTTCGTCACACAATTGAGCGTCTGCAGGCCCTCATGCAACGGATCGATGAAGGGAAGGATCCGTCTGTTTCATCTGACAAAGACGGGAACAAAGCGCGCCTCGCAGAGATTCTGCGGCGGCCGGAGTATGACAAGAGTGCAGCGCAAGGCAGTGCGATCGAGCGTCTTTGGGAAAGGTTTCTGCGGTGGTTAAGCAAATTGTTTCCGAAAACCAAGCCACTGTCGCCCAGCACCGGGAGCGCAGTGTCGAGCATTGCCCAGATCGTCGTAATCGCGATTTCGATAGCACTGATTGCTTTCTTGATCTGGAAGTTTTTGCCGCGCTTCCTCAGCACTCGCCGCCGTAAGAAGACGAAGCGCGAGGTGCGAATCGTTCTGGGCGAGCGGCTTGAACCCGATCAAACCGCAGCGGATCTGCTGGAGCAGGCTGAAGGGCTGGCGCGGGCCGGCGATCTGCGGGGCGCGATTCGCAAAGCTTACATCGCGTTGTTGTGCGAGCTCGGCGATCGCAAGGTGATTAGCCTGGCCCAGCACAAGACGAACCGCGATTACCTGCTGGCAGTGCGGCATAAATCAACGCTTTATCAATCCCTGAGCCGGCTAACAAACAGCTTCGAGCTCCACTGGTATGGTTTTGTGCCGCCCGTGGCGAACGATTGGGACGAGTTTCGAATGGGCGTCAGAACCGCGGTCGATGTCCGACAATCTTAAGATTGTCGCACAAACTTTATGCGTCAACGTCTGGCAATAGTCATTACGCTGGTGATTGTCCTGGTGGTGCTGATCGCACTGAATGCCGCATCGTATGTCCGGGTCGAGCATGTATCCGATTCCGAGGCGTTTCCTGATCGTTCCACGTTTAATTCCGGCGCCACCGGCACTCAGGCGCTCTATGACTTTCTCCGCGAATCGCATTATCAAGTGGCGCGCTGGCGTGAGCCATCGTCATCACTGCTCAGCTTTAGCGGCCCAAAACCTTCCACCTTTGTAATCATCGGACCGACACGAATCCCCTACACGAAACGAGAGGGTCGCGAAGTGCTGCGTTGGGTCGCATCCGGAGGCCGGCTGGTTTTGATAGATCGAACACCGGAGAGAAATCTGTTTTCCAATTTGAAAGACTGGAAACTGACGTCCGAGGCGACAAGTTATCCCTGGCATGATCTTGATCCCAACGACTTCGAACAAATGACCGCCGGCGTGAAAGCGATTCGCCCGGCGCAGCCCACGGTGTTTGCGCGGAATGTCGAGTCCGTGATGCCCTCCAGATTCATGGGCCGGATAACGATGGCCGCAAACGAAACCGCTCCAGACACAAACGCCCACGGAAACGCATCAGACGAAGACGACTCGGAAGATTCTGAAGAATGGGAAGAGGCAGCGGACGAAGCCCCGGTCGAAGAAGGCCCTCAGGCTCCGGTCACTCATCTCACCGACGGGCCGGGCGCTTTGTTAGTTGATTATCCGCACGGCAAAGGCCGGATTGTGATCCTGACTGATCCCTACATCGTGGCTAACAACGGTATCGGCCGCGCCGACAACCTCTTGCTGGCTATAAACGTGGTGGCGGGACGCAGCGGGATGATCGCATTTGACGAGTTTCATCAAGGCCGCGCCACAACCAACAATGCGCTCTTGCAATATTTTTCCGGAACACCGGTGCTGGCGATATGTGCGCAGCTCGGACTGATTGGATTGGCGATAATCTGGTCACAGGGCCGCCGGTTCGCGAGGCCTTTGCCGCTGCCGCATATCGATCGGCGTTCGAAACTCGAGTTCGTTGCCTCCATGGCGGAGCTTCAGCAACGCGCAAAGGCCCATGATCTCGCGCTCGAAAATATTTATGGACGAGTACGAAGAGTGCTGGTGCGCCATGCCGGGTTAAGCAATGCAAGTCCGCGCGCAGAGATAGCTCGGCGCGTCGCCATGCGATCAGGCATCAACCGCAACGAGCTTGAAACGTTGATGCGAACCTGTGAAGATACGATTAACGGCGCGCCCACAAACGCGAGAGAGTCATTACGGATGGTCAGGCGCCTTCGCGAGATCGAGGCCATGCTCGGTTTGCGAACGCGATCGCGCGACGCCCGGCAGGAAGGGAATTAAGACTTCGATCTTTGTACTTCGATCTTTGTACTTTGATCTTTGTACTTTGTTCGCACGTTCCCCAGGCGCGCCAAGCACAAAGCACTAAGTACAAAGCACTAAGTACAGAGCTCTACAATCACTCGGCTGGGGAAATCAAGAAAACTAAATAATGCCTGAATACGTCTCCGCAACTGTTGCACATATCACCAGCGAACTGCACAAAGTCATCGTTGGTCAGGACCAGCCAATCGAACAAATTCTGGTTGCTTTACTCGCCGAAGGACATGCGCTGATCGAAGGCGTGCCCGGAACGGCGAAGACCCTGACCGTAAAAACACTGGCGCGTATCGTCAATGCGGGCTTTGGGCGCATTCAATTTACGCCCGACCTGATGCCGTCGGACATTACCGGCACGAACGTTTTCAACATGGCTTCGTCAAACTTCAGTTTGCGGCGCGGGCCGGTGTTCACGGACATCCTACTGGCCGACGAAATAAATCGCACGCCACCCAAGACGCAGGCCGCCCTGCTTGAGGCCATGGAAGAAAGGCAGGTCACCATCGACGGTGAAGGCTATGCACTGTCGCCGATGTTCACGGTGCTGGCTACTGAGAATCCGATCGAATACGAAGGCACTTATCCGTTGCCGGAGGCACAGCTCGATCGGTTTCTCTTAAAAATTATCCTGCCCTACCCTTCGGTCGATGAAGAGCAACAGGTGGTCGCTCGGTGGGACGCCGGCTTCAATGCGCGCCGCCTCGATCAGGTCGAGATCCACCCGCTCCCGGAAGGCGACGCGATTTCGCGTTGCCGTGGCGAAGTACGAAATATGCGGGTCGAGCCGGGTGTGCAGCGCTACATCGTGGACATCGTGCGTCGCACGCGCGACCACGCGGCCGCCCACTATGGCGCCAGTCCACGCGCCGCTGTGGCCTTGTTACTGTGCTCGAAAGCGCTGTCGGCAATTCGTGGCCGGGATTTTTCCACGCCTGATGATGTGCGCGACATTGCCGCGCCCGTGCTCCGCCATCGCCTTACACTGCGCGCGGAAGCAGAACTCGACGGCGCCACAACGGATTCGGTCATCGCAGACATCCTTCAATCGGCTGAAGTACCGAGATAAATGCGCTTCGTTTTCTCGAAACTCTTTTACGCCCTCCTCGCTGTCGGCCTGGTTCCTCTCTCACTCTCGTGGGGCCGTCCAATTCTCGCGTGGCTGGCCCTCGCTTACGATCTAATCATTATTGTTGTGGCCATCTTCGATGCCTGGAACAGCAAGTTGTCCAAAGGTGTGCGGATCGAACGGTACTTCGGCGGACGATTTGCAGTCGGAGCTGAAGCGGAAGTGCGCATCGAGGTTGCGAACCACACGCCGCGCGATGTTTCCCTTATTGTCAAAGATGAGTTCCCACCTCAGATGATCCTCCTTGGTGTGCGCGAGGCTCGACTCGACGTCGATGCCCAAACGAGCGCGACGCTGATTTATCACCTCAAAGCCCCAAAGCGCGGGCAGTTCACTTTTGGTCAAGTGGCGGTGCGTCATCTTTCGCGTTGGCGGCTGGCGTGGGTGCAATCAGTTGCCGGATCGGTAATGACCGTCAAAGTGTATCCAAATATGCGTCGCGCTCGCGAAGCAGAACTGAAGGCACTGGGTACGCGTTCGTTCGTGGCGGCGCGGCGCAAGTCACAATGGCGCGGCGAGGGCCGGGACTTCGAATCGCTCCGAGATTATGTGCGCGGCGACGAGATGCGGCACATCTCGTGGACGGCGACGGCGCGGCGCGGAAAACTGGTGACCAGGCAATATCAGATGGAGCGCGACCAGACAATTCTGATTGCCCTGGATGCCGGCCGTTTGATGACGGGTCGTTTGGATAACGAAACAAAACTGGATTTGGCGGTACACGCGGCCCTCGCGCTGATGTCGGCAGCGGCCCGTGCCGGCGACAATGCCGGGCTGCTGGTTTTTGGCCGCCGCATTAAAACTTTTTTGCCTCCCAAGCGTGGCGCTGAACATCTCGACGCGGCGCTCGAGTCGCTGCACGCGATTGAGCCGGAGATGATCGAGCCGAACTATTCGCGCGCGTTTGAATTTATCTCAGCCAACAGTCGACGGCGATCGCTGGTGGTGGTGCTCACGGATTTGGTCGATGAAGAAGGATCGAGCGAACTGCTCACTTCTCTAAAGCTTTTACGGCCACGCCATCTGCCGCTGGTGGTGACCATCGCCGACCGTGACCTCAAAGCAGTCGTGCGCGAAGCGCCTGAAGATGAAACGGAATTGTTCACGCAATCAGTCGCCGAAGAAATCATGCATCAGCGTGAGACGGCTTTGCGTTTGGTCGAGTCGCAGGGCGGACTGGCGTTGGATGTTACCGCCGCGGCGCTGGTGCCAAAGTTGTTGGAGACTTATTTGAGAGTTAAGGAAAGAGGATTGCTGTAGCCGCTATCGTTTAGAGGCGGGCTACTGCCCGCCCGAGCCCTTACCGAAGTGTTGGCGGGAGGTAGCCCGCCGCTAAACTGTTGCTTGGTTCTTTTTCTTCCGGCTCTCGACCTGCCAGCAGCAAATAAGAATACAGCGCAATCCCCGTCACGGCGGCCACGGCAAACTTTATTACCGGACTAATCGGGGCCGGTGAAATAAACCCTTCTATAATTCCGGCGATTACCAGCAGCGGCACACAGCCCACAATCAGACGCACTGCTTCCAACCCACGGGACTTGAACGCATCCGCGCGTGAAAGATTGCCCGGCATCAGCAATGCGGTGCCGATCAAAAGTCCGGCGCCCCCCGCAATGAAAATGCACGAGAGCTCGATCACGCCGTGCCCCACTACAAACGCCAGCAGATCATTTCCAAACCCCGCGCGGTAGGTCAACGCCATGATTGCTCCGAACATGGCGCCGTTGAAGGCGAGCACATACAGAGTTCCGACGCCGAACATCGCGCCCAGCGCGAAAGCATAGAATGTGACCCGGATGTTGTTGGTGAAGATTTGGCTCGACCCGATCTGGTTGGCTTCGTTGAGGTCTTCCCACCAGTGCGTCCGGTTGTTAATCACTATTTCGCGGAAAAATGGGCTAATTCCCGCAAATTCCGAGAAATCAGGATCATGCCGGGTGCCAAAAAACGCGATTAGGCCGAAGAGGAGAAAAACGCCAAAGGCCGTGGCGGTGTAGCGCCAGGTGCGGCGAAAAGCAACCGGGAAATCGCGCGCGAAGAAGTTGGCAATACGGCGTCCGCCCTGGGCATCGGCGCGATAGATGCGGCCGTGCGCGCGAATAACCAGGCTATTCAGGTAATTGACCAGTCGCGGATCTCGCGACTCAGCGCGCGCGATAGCCAGGTCGGATGCAGTGCGGCGATAGATGCGCCCCAACTCGCGCACTTCGTCACGATGCAGACGGCGCAGCGTCATGCGGTCGAGCAGATGCA
Source organism: Pyrinomonadaceae bacterium (assembly GCA_035274925.1). Lineage (GTDB taxonomy): Bacteria > Acidobacteriota > Blastocatellia > Pyrinomonadales > Pyrinomonadaceae > UBA11740. The sequence continues at coordinate 31,290 of DATENS010000068.1, forward strand.
ATAACCCTTCGAGCCGCTGCCAGGCGGTCTTGCGTTCGTTGATGAAGCGATCCAAGGGCATTGTCGATTGCCAATTGCCGATTTCCGATTTCATCTTTCCGACTTACAATCAGAATTGGGACGCACAGAGGTGTGACCTGCTAATCCTGAATTGGCAATCGGCAATCAAAAATCGGCAATGCTAGTCGAGTGTGTACCAAACTTTAGTGAAGGCCGCAAGCCCGAGGTGATCGAAGAGATTGCGCAGGCGATCCGTTCGGTGCGTGGCGCAGTAGTTCTCGATCGACATATTGATTCCGATCACAATCGTTCAGTGATCACGTTCGTCTCAGATCCGGCAACGATCGTTGACGCGGCGGTACGCGCGGTAGGCGCCGCGGCCAAGCTGATCGATTTGCGAAACCACGTGGGCGAACATCCACGCATCGGCGCAACTGATGTCTTGCCTTTCGTGCCCGTGAGCGGCGTCACCATCGATGATTGCATCAGGCTCGCGCACGAAGCCGGACAGCGAATCTGGCGCGAGCTTTCGATTCCTGTTTTCTTTTATGAACGTGCAGCGCTGCGCCCTGATCGTGCGCGGCTGGAAAATGTGCGGCGCAAGGGATTCGAGCAGCTGCGCGACGACATCGCAGTCAATCCGGAACGGCAGCCCGACGTGGGAACCGCTGCTGTTCACGAGACTGCAGGAGCCATCGCGGTCGGGGCCAGGCCGTTTCTGATCGCATTCAACGTAACCTTGAAGACGGATGACCTAATGATCGCGCGCCGGATTGCACGGGTAGTGCGTGAGCGCGACGGGGGCTTGCCGTTTGTAAAGGCGCTTGGTTTTGAGCTCAGGTCGCGCGGCCTGGTCCAGGTGTCCATGAATCTGATTGATTACGAGCAGACCTCGATCGCTCAGGCGTTTGACGCGGTCCAGGACGAAGCTCGGCGGTTGGGTTACGAGGTGGCCGGCGCAGAAATCGTCGGGCTGTTGCCGCGCTCGGCCCTTAATCGGGAGGCGGCGTACTTCGCCCGGCTCGAAAACTTTCGCGAGGCGGTTATCCTCGAAAACCTCCTCGAAAACGCCTCATCTTCTCCGCAATAGTTCGATTGGCCCAGCCGCCGCTGCTGGGCCAAGCCTGGGCCAAAAGTTATGCTGGACAGGGCGCGTGCCTTTGTCTATTATGTCAGCCCGCTTACGGGCGGTTTTCCACCGAAGGCTGGCCACCGCGGCCAGTTTCCATGCAGCCACGATCGCGTGATTTTCGTCGCCTCGCACGACGGTTGGGACGAGTTTCCGCTGATCAAATCAGGAGGGTTAGATTGTTATGCTCAGAATGGGAAAGAATCCAAACGAAGAAAAGAGTCAGACCCAAACACAGTCTGCCGAAACTTACTCGCCCCGCAGCTATTCGCCCTATCAAAGCGAGACCAAGCCGGTCGAAGCGCCGGCCGCCCCCAAAGCTTTGAGTGAAAGCGAGACGATTGCACGCGAAATCAAAGATGGCTCGCTCAGCGGTTTCGTAGGCAGCGGGACCAGCATCACTGGTGAGGCAACTTTCAAATCAATGTTACGTATCGATGGCCGCTTCTCAGGCCGCGTCAGCTCGCCGACGGGCTCGCTGATCGTAGGCTCAGGCGGACAGGTCGACGCGAACATCGAAGTGGCGGTCTGCACCATTCAGGGAAGTGTGAATGGTGACGTCATCGCGACTCAACGCATCGAGTTGGGCCGCGCCGCAAAACTGAATGGCAACATTCAAACGCCGTCACTGATGATCGAACAAGGCGCAGTCTTTGAGGGAAGCTGTAAAATGATCCAGCAGAAAGCTGCCACGGAAAAAACCCCGAAAGTCGAACGCAAGGATAATGTGCTCGACGGAACCGTCAAGCCCGAAAAGAAGGTTGAAGTTGAGGACAGTGTCCCCCGCATTGCCTCAATCGCAGCGGCGAGCTGATTCTTCTCACATCTGTTACGAAGAGGGCGGACAATTTGTCCGTCCTTTTTGTTTTTATCGCGCGCGTATGCGTGTGGGCGCGCCACGGGTTGGACGCGCGTTGCCATTCTTTCCCTCTACGACAAAACGTCCTTTCACGCGGTACAATTCCGGGACGCAAAGATCGCGACGACAATGAGAAAAATACATCACAAGGCATTCTGTTTAGTGCTCTTGATCGCTGTTTTGAGCTCGCCGGCGACAGCACAACGTTCGCCGAGCAGACAGCCCGGCATTGCGCCGGACATCCTGTTGCAAATCGTCCGTGCTGAGGATGAACGCAGTCTTAATGACTCGCTCAAGCGATTGCTTTTTCATGCGGATGCCGGCGTGCGCAAAAGAGCAGTACTGGCCGCCGGCCGTGTTGGATCTGAAGGCGCCGTCCCGGTTTTGGCTGAAATGCTGCTGTCGGACAAGGACACCGGGGTTCGGGAAGAGGCCGCCTTTGCGTTGGGCGAGATCGAATCGCCGGGCGGAGTCTACGCGCTGATTAGCCTGGTCAAGGATGAGAACAAGACGGCCCGCGCTCGATGCCTCGAAGCACTCGGCAAAATCGCCGGAACGATGGCCGCCGCGGGCCCGCCAGCTCAGGGCCCGGGAATGCCGGAAGACGAACGCCGGGACATCATCGCGGCGACGATTCTGGATGCTTTGAAATCTGAACATGGCGGTCGCGCAAATCCCGACACCCAGGTGGTGCTGCTGGGTTTGACGGCCATAGTTAACGCAAGAATCACCGAAGGAGCTGGGCCGGTGATTAAGGAGTTTCTTACCTATCGCGATCCCGAAATCGTGGCGCGCGCGCTGAACACTCTCACGCGTCTCCGCATAAAAGTTGGAAACGATGACGCGCGTCGCTTGCTGAAAGATGCCGATCCCATGGTGCGTGCCAATGCGGCGCGCGTCCTGGGGGCGACTGAAGACAAAGAGTCATTTGATCTGCTGCTGGATCGCGCGCTCCACGATTCCGATGAGCGCGTAAGCGTGAGCGCCATTCGGGGCCTGGGTTCGCTAAAAGATCAGCGGGCGGTGCAGCCGTTGCTCGACCGCGGCGAGTATCTTCTCAAACTGATCAATGTGAAAGGGCAATACCCGATCGAACCACGCAATCAACTGCTCGAGATCGCCACCTCGCTCGGCCGCATTCTGCAGTGGACAGAAAATGAAAGCGCGTTTGCGTGGTTAATGAAGACTGGTGAACGCTTCGGTCATGAAGCGCCTGAAATCGAGATCGCGTCGGTGCGGGTGGCGCCTTCTGCTTATCTCAAGCGTTTAGGCAGTGGTAAAGAAAGTAAGACGAACGTGCAGCGGACCATCCTGTTGAACTGGCGCTCAGCGTCGAGCTTGGCCCAGGCCCTCGGCGAAATCGCTGCCCTGCCTGAGGCGGCAACGAATCGCGCCGCGCTGGTTAACGATGCGGAAGCGTTGCTGCGCGCGATGGTCGACTATCGCAATTCGGGTTTAACCATTAACACGTTGGTTGCCGTTCATTCCGAATATGCCATTCCCGACGTCTTGCGCGCGTTCGCGAAGTTCAAGCCAAAGGACATTGGCGGAGTGCTTCGCAAGCAGTTGGCGGAATCTGATGTGATCGTTCGGGGAGCGGCGGCGGATTTGATCGCTGATCTTCCTTCCGATGATGCGAACGAGAAGGCTCTGATTGCGGCTTTGCCGGCAGCCTTGTCCGATCGGGATCTAAACGACGCTGCGCTCTCAATTCTCGACGCTCTCGGCAAACAAAAGAGTAAACGCGCCAATCAAGCAATTGAGTCGGCATTGAAATCGAAGGATTACCTGGTCCGCAAGCGTGCGGTTGCCGCTTTGAAGGCGAGTGGAGCCGGGGATTTTTCCAATCAAATTGGCACCGTCCAGACATCCAATACCGACGCCGACTATCGCCGGGCCATCGCCCGAATCGGGAAAGTTACCCGGGCGACCGTGACAACGACCAAAGGCGCATTTACCATCGAATTCCTACCCAGCGACGCGCCTTTGACTGTCGATAATTTTGTTCAGTTGGCGCGCAAAGGCTACTTTAATGGTCAGAGAATTCCGCGCGTCGTGCCGAACTTTGTGATTCAGGCCGGCGATCCGCGTGGCGATCAAAATGGCGGACCGGGATATCAAATTCGGTGTGAAGTTAACGAAGTGCCTTACGAACGCGGAGCTGTGGGAATGGCGTTATCGGGAAAAGACACAGGCGGTTCGCAATGGTTTGTGACGCACTCGCCGCAGCCTCACCTCGATGGTGGCTATACAGTTTTCGGCCGCGTCGTCTCCGGCATGAATGTTGTTGATCGCATCGCGCGTGGCGACATCATTCGCAATGTGACTGTGAAATGAAAGTTAGATTTCGACAGTGTCGTGTTTTCGTCTGGACGATCAGTCTAGGCATCGCGTTGATGTTCGCCATCAACGCCACGGCCCAGACGCCGGCGCCTCAAGCTCAAGATTCCGAAAAACGAATTCGTTATCAGATCAAGCTTTCGCTCGATTTTGAAAATCGCAGCTACACAGCAACCGAGCGCGTGCGCTGGGTTAATCGCGGCAGCCGCGCGACGTCGACGTTGTTCTTTCATCTCTATTCGAACGTTCGCGTGCAAGGAGACAGCCCGGTGCGGAATCCCGGACAGGACGCCGACGAGCCGCGGCTTGAGATTCTTGGAGTGAAGGCTGCGGACGGCGATGTTCCGGTGGCGTACTCTTTGGAGGATCAGGAAACGACTTTGCGCGTCACCTTGCGTGAGCCGGTAGCCCCAAATGCGGCCGCGGAAATCGTCATCAAGTTCAAAGGCAACGTGCCGGAAATCGATCCGGAAGAGACCGGGTTAGTAACGCACGTCATGCAGCAAGTCAGCGCCGCGATTGGCAGCACACGCGAGTTGCGCCGCCCGCGCGATGTAAATTTTCGTTGCCGCGGAGTGATGTTGCTGGGCACCGCCTATCCGGTGCTGGTGGCCCGTGACGGTGACAATTGGTTTCGCAAGATCGAATCTGGCATTGGAGATATGCTGGTGACCGATGTAGCCGACTACAAAGTCACTGTCGACGCGCCACAGAATATCTCGCTTTACGCCGCGGTGTTGGGCCAATCCTCGGCGGCGAAAGACGAACGCATCTCGACCACTTTCACGGCTGACAACCTTCGCGATTTCGCGCTGGTCGCGGGAAGCGACATGCGTGCCGAGCAACGCGTCGTTGGTGATGTAACGGTGCGCTCAATCTTCAGGGCTGAACACGAAGTGGCAGCCCGGCGCGCGCTGAATATTGCCGCGGACGCAGTGCGCATTTATAACGCCCGCATCGGGCCGATGCCGATCAAAATGCTCAATTTGATCGACGCGCCGCTGGTCGCCACGTTAAGCAGCGCAGAGTTTGCCGGCTTTTCAGCCATCGCCAGCGCATTCTATGTGGATTTCGACTCGCCCACGGTGCGCAACATGCCGGACCTGATTCGCGAGCAACGCGCGTCGGTCGAGGAAAGTCTGGAATGGACCGTGGCCCATGTGATTGCGCACCAGTGGTGGGGCGCGACGGTCGGGAACGATGCGGGCCGCGAACCGGTACTCGACGAGGCATTGGCGAATTGGTCCGCGCTGCTCTATTACCGCGACGTTTACGGAGAAGAGCGCGCGGCCACCGCCCTCGATGAGCAGCTTCGTGGCGTTTACCGTCTCTATCGCACGTTCGGCGGTGAGGATATGGAAGCCGATCGTGGCGCGAAGGAATACCGCAACTCGTTTCAGTACGCGGCCATCGTTACCTGCAAGGGCGCGTTAATGTTTGAGGCGCTGCGCAAACTGATGGGCGACGACAAGTTCTTTGCCGCGTTGAAAAAATACTATGCGGCGAATGAATTTGAAGTAGCTGAAATGGACGACCTGCGAGGCGCTTTTATTGGCGAAGCATCGATCGAACAAAGACGCGCCGTAAATCGCACTTTTGACCGCTGGTTGTCGAGCAAGAGTGGTGACGAAGATATTGCTCCACCCGATCCAAAGCTGGCCGCCGAGTTGGGCTTGACGGCAAAAGTTGATGCGAAGAACGGACGAAATGTTTTTGCCAGAGTTGGGAAATTCTTCTGGCAGCAGATGACGAGAATACGGTAAAGGTCTCTCTCTGCGTCGTCCTCAGCGTTCTCTGCGCCTCGGCGGTGAAGGAAAGGCTCAGCAGACTCACCGCAGAGACGCAGAGATCACAGAGGCGGCGCAGAGGAATTCAACTCAGAAGGTTCACTAAACTTCATTTAGTATCCGCGATGTTTTCTTCCAGCCGTCGCTCCCAGAAAAACGCCGGTCGCGTTTTCTGTTCCGGATAAACTTCATCCATATTATCGGTGCTGAACAGAACGCCATTTATCATCACGAACTTGATCGACTCACTATTCCGAATGTTAGTGAGCGGATTTCCATCCATGATCATGAGGTCGGCCAGTTTGCCCGGCTCAATCGAACCAATGTCGCTGTCGAGTCCCAGGTACTGCGCGCCATAAAGCGTCCCACAGCGAATCGCTTCGAGCGGCGTCAACCCGCCCTGCTGCAACATCCACAATTCCCAATGCGCGCCGAGGCCCTGAAGCTGACCGTGCGCGCCCAGATGTGCCTTGCCGCCAAGCCTCACATAGTCCTTCACGGTTTTAGCCAACTCGAGATGGTAGAAATCATCTTCGGGGACCATCAACCGCCGGCGGGCACGCGGGTCGATGCGCGCGCGCGGTGCAAAGCGCAGCAACTTCTTGTTCTCGTAAACGTTGGTGTGTTGATACCAGTAGTTTTCGCCCCAAATACCGCCGTAACCGACGATCAGCGTGGGCGTGTAACGCGTCTGGCTTCTGGCAAAGAGCGTCAGCGCGTCTTTGTAGAGCGGCGCGATGGGGATGGCGTGTTCGATGCCGGTGTGGCCATCGAGGATCATCGTCATGTTGTAGAAGTAAGTCGAGCCTCCTTCCGGAACCACACTCATGCCCAGATTGCGCGCTGCTTTGATGATGCGCTGTCGATTGTCGCGCCTGAGCTGGTTATAGCTCTTCACTGAGAATGCGCCGACGGCTTTTAGACGTTCGAGATGCGCGCGCGCGTCGTCATAAGAATTGACCACTGCCTTCTCGCTGTTCTCGGCCCCGTAGAGCACGAACCCGGTCGAGAACACACGCGGACCGACCATCGCGCCTGACTTCACCATCTCAGACTGCGCGAAGACAGTCTGCGTCGCTGCCGAAGGATCGTGGGTCGTGGTCACGCCGTAAGCCAGGTTCGCGTAATAAGGCCACTGTTTTTCCGGAATGATGTCGAGCGTGTCATAGCTCATGTGCGCATGCACATCGACGAGCCCGGGCATGATGGTCTTGCCCGCCATGTCGACTCGTTTTGCGTTTGCGGGAATCTGCACGCGCGCGCCGACGGCCTTGATGCGATTATTCTCAACGATGATGGTTCCTCGTTCGATCACTTCATCGCCGCGCATCGTGATGATGCGCGCGTTGGTGAGCGCCACGGTGCCGGCCGGCTTGGCGGGCTGAAAGTCAAAGCCAATCGCGGTCTTCTTTGGCGCCGGCGCTTTCTCGTCCTTGGCCAACTGCTTGAAGATGTTGTCGAGGCTTTGCTCGTAGAAGTTTTCTCCGAGCGTCCACTGGACGGAATTGCTGTCTGGCGACCAGGCGAGCCAATCGCCTGAATCGTTCGAGACATTTTTGACGGGCACGCCCGTTTCAGTCGAGCTGAGCTTTACGGTCTTTCCGATTTTCGGGAACGGCGCGACGTAGAGTTTGTGCAGCTCTTTGAAAAAGACCCACTTGAAATCGGGCGACGGAATTATTTCACCGATGTTCGGGCCTTCGATGTGCCGTTTAGAATCGTCGCCTGAGAGCTTTACGCTCGAGAGATAGGTAATTGCTTTGGCCGGCTCAGCCGGTGAAGCGCCGGGGCCGCCTCCTGCTTCCATTAAGAAGATGCGCTCGCCTGCAGGGTCAAAACTGAGCACGGGCATACGCGCGTTCGTCCCGCGGCTTTGCAGATCCATTACGTAGTTGTGCCGGCTCCCATCCCAGTAGTGAATCTCGAAGGTCGACTCACTCGCCAAATCTTCCTCGTGGTAAACGCTGCCACGCCCTTTCAGGTAAGCGATCTTCGAGCCGTCGAGAGAGAAGACCGGGTTCGCATACTGATCGCCCGCAGTCGTAATCTTCCGCGCGTTGGTACCGTCTGAGTTTGCGATCCAGACTGCTCCTTTTTCGGCGTCGCTCCACGTGACAAAGGTGATCTGCTTTCCGTCTGCGCTGAAACCCGGCGCGTACTCGAGGTACTTGGTATTGAAGAGCGGGCGCGGAGTGCCGTCATCTTCGCGCACATAGATTTTGCCGAGCGCGCTGTAAACGACGCGGTTACCATTGCGCTGGGCCCAGCGGAGCAAGTGCGCGCGATCGCGATCGGGCGCAACTTTGATAGACGAGCGCACCGCTTCGGTCACTCTCTGCGAGACGTGCGCGTTGAAAGGAATCGGCGACGCAGTCTTAGCGGCCACGTTCACGCGGACAAACTTGCCCATCGCCGTGATAACGATTGAATTCCCGTCCGGCGTCCACGCATAGCCGGGATAAGTGCCATAGACGGCCCAGGTTTCCTGCTGATCGTGAGTCAATCCGTCGTAGATAGGCCACTCGCGCCCGGTTTCGATCTCGCGCAGGTAGAGGACGGTCTTCAGACCAACGCGGCGTATGAAGGCGAGATGTCTTCCGTCCGGCGAAACTGCGGGACGAATCGATCCGCCCGCGGCGCGAATAAAAGTCGAGCGCCGGCCTTTCTGCAGGTCGTATCGATCAATCCAGTAAATGCTGTCGTAAACATTTTTGTTGTAGTCGAACGCGGTGCTCATCACGAAGTAGACAAAGCGCCCTTTTGGATCGACTACGGGCTCGCCGCTGTTAGCAGTCCAGTTCGGGTGTTCGGTGAGTTGCACGCCCTTGCCCCCGCCGTTGATGTGGTACATCCAGATTGTCCCGGCCCCGAGCGAGCGCGTGTCGACATAGTGTTTGCGCGCTACGATGTACTGCCCATCGGGCGTCCAGGCGGGCGTGTTGAGAAGCCGCTGAGTTTCTTTCGTTACCTGCCGGCGATTCTTGCCGTCCGGATCCATTACCCAAATGTTGTCGCCACCGTCGCGGTCCGAAGTGAAGGCGATGAGTTTTCCATCCGGACTCAAGCGCGGTTGCGCTTCCCAGGACGCACCACCCGAAAGCAGCTCAGCCCGGCCACCCGCGATCGGCATACGATAGATGTCGCCGAGCAGATCAAAAACGATCGTCTGGCCGTCGGGCGAAACGTCACAACTCATCCACGTGCCTTCGTCTGTATCGAACTCAACAGTCGTCGTCGGACCGTGGTTGCCCTCAACGTCCCATGGCTCCGGCTTCTTTGCAGACTCCTGCAACTGTTCGATCTTCTTTTGCGCGTCTTGCAGTTGCTTGTCTTTGTCTTGTGGACTCGGAGATGGTGTTGGCTGTTGCGGCAGCGCGGTGGTGGCTAAGGTGAAGGCGAGAATCAGGAAGCAGACAGGAAATCTTCGCAGCACGTTTTTACCTTTCAATTAAAAAGGGACTCGGTTTGAATGGAACGCTAAAAAGACCGGCAGGCTCTTAAAGCGCCGACATTTTAACCGAGTGTGCCTTTGCGCCCAAATCTCTTGCGTTTCTTTGCGACTTGGCGCCTTCGCGTGAACCTTGAGCGGTTGCGTTGATTGCCATTCGCTATGACTAAGAATAAAGTGCAAGTACACCAATGCAGGCATATCAGGATTTAGAAATTTCCCGACGTCGCGATAA
>DATENS010000069.1:0-49280 GCA_035274925.1 Pyrinomonadaceae bacterium
GATTACGCCGCACACGAAGTTCAAGGCGGAAGCGTATGTGCTGACGAAGGAAGAGGGCGGTCGACACACACCGTTCTTCACCGGCTATCGTCCGCAGTTTTACTTCCGGACCACGGACGTCACCGGAGTAGCGCATCTGCCCGAGGGAGTGGAGATGGTGATGCCGGGCGACAACATTCAGATGGACATCGAGCTGATTGCGCCGATCGCCATGGAAAAAGGCTTGCGCTTCGCGATTCGTGAAGGTGGAAGAACCGTAGGCGCGGGAACCGTCGCGGACGTTGTTGAGTAGATCCAATAAGACCTAAAGGACGCATAAGACTTATGCTGAACGAAAAGATCAGAATTCGCCTGAAGGCTTACGATCATCGGGTGCTCGATCAGTCAACGACTGAAATTGTCGAGACCGCCAAGCGCACCGGCGCGCGAGTCGCGGGCCCGATTCCTTTGCCGACAGTGAAGAACAAGTGGACCGTGCTGCGGTCGCCACACGTGGACAAGAAGTCGCGCGAGCAGTTCGAAATCAGAACTCACAAGCGCTTGATGGATATTCTCAATCCCACCCCGCAAACGGTTGACGCTCTCATGAAGCTCGACCTGCCGGCCGGCGTGGATGTTGAGATTAAGGCCTTTGGAAAACAGTAGACGCATTGCCGATTTTCGATTGGCGTTTCGAAAACTTGAGACTAATCGGCAATTGGCCCTGGGCAATCGACAATGATTAACGGAATTATTGGCAAGAAAGTCGGCATGACGCAGTTGTTTGCGGCGGATGGCGCAGTCACTCCGGTGACCGTAATTAAAGCCGGGCCGTGCGTCGTGGTGCAGAAGAAATCCGCGGGCGGCAAGGACGGCTACGATGCGGTTCAGGTTGGCCTGGTCGAAGAGCGGCCGGTCAAACTCAAGAACGTGACCAAGCCGATGCGCGGCCATTTCGAAAAGACCGGCGGCGGGATTCCGCCAACGCGCATCCTGAAAGAGTTTCGGCTCGAAACTTCCGACGATGGCACGAACGTGGGCGACAAGATCCTCGTCGATCAGTTCGCTGACGGTGACATCGTTGACGTGGTCGGCCAGTCGAAGGGCCGCGGCTTTGCCGGAACGATCAAGCGTCACAACTTCAATCGCGGTCCGGAATCGCATGGATCAATGAACGTGCGCGCGCCGGGTTCGATTGGCGCTTCGGCTTATCCGTCGCGGGTTGTGAAGGGGATGCGGTCTTCCGGGCACATGGGAGACGTTCGCGTGACGATCAAGGGACTGACCGTCGCCCGGGTTGATGCAGAAAATAATTTATTGATGATTCGCGGCGCGGTGCCGGGTGCGAACGGCAGTGTCGTCATTGTTAAGAAAGCAGCGAAGGGAAAGTAGACGCTCCGGTCACGGGGTTTCCGTGATGGTGAGGGAGGGTTCGCAATGCCAACAGTCAAAATTGTAGACCTGGAGAGCAAGGAAGTTGGCGAAGTTGAGTTGGCCGACGCCGTTTTTGGTGTGCCTCTCAACGAACCGTTGATTCACGAAGCGGTCAGGAGTTACCAGGCGAATCGACGGTCAGGCACGTCCGCGACGAAAACCCGCGGTGATGTGTCGGGTGCAGGCCGAAAGCTTTGGCGGCAAAAAGGAACCGGGCGCGCGCGTATCGCCAGTTTGCGATCGCCGCTTTGGAAAGGCGGCGGCAACGCGCATGGTCCGCAGCCGCGCGACTGGTCGTACAACTTGCCCAAGAAGATGCGCAAGCGCGCGATGTGTTCGGCAATTTCCGAGCGCCTGCGCGAAGGCAATTTGGTGATCGTGAGCGAGTGGAAATTCGATCATCCGAAGACCAAAGAATTTATTGCCACGCTCGGCAGCCTGAAGCTGACTGGCAAGACTTTGATCGTCGACTCTTTGAAAAACACCAACCTGATGCTGGCGTCGCGCAATGTGCAGACCGCAAAGGTAGTGAACAGTTACGGCGTGAACATCTATGACCTGGTGAACCATCAGAAGGTCGTGCTGACGCCCAAGACCGTGGAAGAGTTGACCGGCATTCTCCAGCCGCGGGCGAAGGATGACGAAGAACGTAATTGGGGTCGTGATGAAAATCGCGACGGCGAAGGCCGGGCCCCGCGACGGATACCGAGAAACAGAGGAGCGGCAGTCTAAGCAATGCGAACTGTCTGGGACATTATCAAATCGCCGGTGATCACCGAGAAGGCGCTCGTCGCGAAGGAAGAGACGCAGGATCGCCGCCAGTTGTTGACGTTTCGTGTCGACCGGCGCGCTACCAAGCCCGAGATTAAGAGCGCGGTCGAGACAATTTTCCAGGTCAAGGTTGACGAGGTTCGCACCGCGAACTTCCTCGGCAAGATGGCGCGCCGCGGCCGCACTGAAGGCCGCAAGCCGTCCTGGAAAAAGGCGTACGTAACTTTGAAGGCCGGCGAGAAGCCGGTGGATTACGGCGAGGCAATCTAAAACAAATTTCAGATCTCAAATTGGAGATTTGAGATCAATGGACTTATGGGAATCAAAAAGCTAACACCGACATCTCCGGCGCGACGCTATCAGACTTATTTGACGCGGGATGATTTGACGGCCGGCGCAGTGCCCGAGAAGTCTCTGCTGGAACCCAAGAAAAGGATCTCCGGCCGCAACAACGATGGCCGGATTACGGTGCGGCGTCGTGGCGGCGGTCACAAGCGTTTCTATCGAATCATCGATTTCAAGCGCGACAAAGACGGCGTGCCCGGACGCGTTACGCAGATTGAATACGATCCGAATCGCTCGTCGAATATCGCTTTGATTACTTATATCGACGGCGAGAAGCGCTACATCATCGCGCCCGTTGGTTTGGAAGTGGGCAAGATGATCGCCAGTGGTGAAGAGGCCGACATTCTTCCGGGCAATACCTTGCCGATCCGCAATATCCCGCTGGGCACGCAGATTCACAACATCGAGCTGCGGCCGGGAAAAGGCGGACAGATGGCGCGCGCGGCTGGTTCGTTTGCGCAGCTGCTCGCCAAGGAAGGCCTGTACGCGCAGTTGCGCATGCCTTCCGGTGAAGTTCGACGCGTGCCGGTTGAGTGCCGCGCGACGGTGGGCCAGGTAGGCAATGTTGAGCACGAAAACATTTCGCTCGGCAAAGCGGGCCGGACTCGGTGGAAGGGTATTCGGCCGCACGTGCGCGGCGTTGCGATGAATCCGGTGGATCATCCGCACGGCGGTGGTGAAGGAAAAACTTCCGGCGGCCGCAATCCGGTAACTCCGTGGGGACAGCCGACGCGTGGTTACAAGACGCGTCACAATAAGCGCACGAAGAAGATGATCGTGAGGGATAGGAGAGTTAAGTAATTTCGAGATTCGGATTTCGAAATTCGAAATAGAAAGCCATGCCACGTTCAGTTAAAAAAGGACCCTGGATCGATAAGGGCATTCGCAAAGTGGTCGAGCGCATTCGCGCCGGTTCGCAACGGCCGCAGGTGATTCGCACCTGGTCGCGCCGCTCGACGATTACGCCCGACATGGTCGGGCTGACCTTCGGCGTGCACAACGGCAAACGCCACATTCCGATCTATGTCACCGAGAATATGGTCGGACACAAGCTGGGCGAGTTTGCGCCGACGCGAACCTTTAAGGGGCACTCGGGAACAAAAGCTGAGAAGTCTGAGAAGACGGCAAAGGTAGCCGGACCGACTTCGGGCGCTGCGGCGCCGGCGGCACCGGCAGCTTAAGAGGGTAAATGGTAAATAGTAAATCGTGAATGGATTCACGATTTACGATTGACGATTCACTAAATTATGGACGCAAGAGCAAGCGCAAAATTTTTACGTGGTTCGCCGCAGAAGGCGCGATTGGTCATCGACATGATCCGCGGCAAGAACGTCAACCAGGCGTTGGCGATCCTGCGTTATTCGAATAAGCGGGCCGCGCTGGGCATTGAGAAGTGCGTTAAGTCGGCGATCGCGAACGCGAATGAAGCGGCTGAGAAAGCAAACATCTCAGTGGACCCCGATGATCTTTGGTTGAAAGCGGCCTATGTGGACGATGGCCCAACAAAGGGCCGGCGCCGTTTGCGACCTGCTCCGCAGGGACGAGCGTTTCGTCAGCAGAGGCATTTTTGCCACGTGACGGTGCTGGTATCCAGCGACAAGCCTGGCGAAGACTCAGGTAAGTCGGCGGCGCCCGAGGCCAGCCGAAAGGCGAAACGTGGCGGAGCGGCGGCCGCGCCCCGCGCACGCAAGTCCGCTGCGAAGACGGAAGCTTCGGATGTGAGCGAAGCGCCGGACAAGAAAGAAGCGGCGACTAAGAAATCGGACGCGAGCAAGAAAAAGCCCGGTAAAGCGGGTTCTAAACTGGGAGCCGCGCTGCGACGAAAGAAGAAGGAAGAGTGATTCATGTGAGATCTCAAATTCTGAGATCTCAGATTCAAAAGGGTCACTAAAAGACAGCGACGAAGAGATTCAAACGGAGAAATTGAGTGGGCCAAAAAGTTCATCCATACGGTTTTCGCCTTGGCTATAACAAGGACTGGCATTCGCACTGGTTTGCGAAGAAGCAGTTCGGCGATTTTCTAATCGAAGATCTCAGGCTGAAGCGTGAGTTGAAGAAGCGGTTCACCGGCGCCGGCGTTTCGCACGTCGATGTAGAGCGGGCGGCCAATCGCCTGAAGATCATTATCTACACTTCGCGCCCGGGCATCATCATCGGCCGCAAAGGCTCGGAAATCGACAAGCTCAAAGGCGACATCGCCTCGCGCACCGGCCGTGAAGTTCTGGTTTCGATTCAGGAAATACACAAGCCGGAATTGAATGCGCAGTTGCAGGCCGAAAAAATTGCGGCACAGCTTGAAAAGCGAATTGCTTTTCGCCGCGCCATGCGCAAAGCGGTGGAAGAGTCGCTGCGCTTCGGCGCCCAGGGAATCAAAGTTAAGGTCAGTGGCCGTTTGAACGGAGCGGAAATCGCCCGGAGCGAGTGGCACCTGCAGGGCCAGCTGCCGCTACACACACTGCGTTCGGATGTTGACTATGGTTTCGCCGAAGCGCACACCACGTTCGGCATCATCGGCGTTAAGGTTTGGATTTATCGCGGACAGATTCTGGACGCGAATGCGGCGATGGCCCGCGGCACCGGCACGGATCCGATAAACGAAACGCGGCCCGGACCGCGTGAAGGACGCGCCCGGCCGTCGCGGGCGCGACGAGACCGAGAAAGGGCTGAGGGATAAAGTCTCGAGATCTCGAAAGTCTGAGATCTGAGATTTGAGAAATAGCTATGTTGATGCCGAAAAAAGTTAAGCATCGCAAGCAGATGCGCGGCCGTATGAAAGGCGTCGCCAATCGCGGCAGTGCGATCAGCTTTGGCGAGTACGGGCTCAAGACCCTTGAAGCTGCCTGGATCACCGATCGGCAAATCGAGGCCGCGCGTATTGCCATGACTCGTCACATCAAGCGTGGCGGAAAGATTTGGATACGCATGTTTCCCGACAAGCCGGTAACCAAGAAGCCGGCGGAAACGCGCATGGGCAAAGGCAAAGGCGCGCCGGAGTATTGGGTGGCAGTGGTTAAGCCCGGCCGCATTCTTTACGAGATTGAGGGCGTGGACGAGAAGACTGCGCGCGATGCAATGAAGTTGGCGTCACAGAAGCTGCCCGTTCGGACCAAGTTTGTGACCCGCGCTGAGCAAGAGGGAGGCGCAATCTGAACAAGATCTCAAATTTGAGATCTCAGATCTCAAATCTGAAATCAGATTTGAAAAAGCCATGAAGAGACGTGAAGAAGTTGATAAGTATCGCGACCTGCCGGACGAAGATTTGCAGGCCGAAGAGGCGCGTCTGAAAGAGTCGCTGTTTCGCCTGAACTTTAAACTGGCGCTGGGCGAAGTGGACGCGATCAAGAAGATGCGGCAGGAGAAAAAATCGCTGGCGCGCCTGCGCACAATTACGAGGCAGCGTGAGATTGAGGCGACCAAATAGGTTTTTGCCTCGGGCAAGATTCGAAGTGAGAAACGATGTTTAGACGAAAAAAGAAAGAAGAACAAACCGACCAGCCAGTCGCGCCGGAAGCGACCGCTGCAGAGCCGGGCACCCCGGAATCATCCGAGGAAGCCGCGGCGGAAACCGCTCCTGTGATCGCGGCTGAGACCGCGCCGCCGGCCCCCGAAGCGGCGCCTGAGTCCGCAGCGGCTGAGAGCACGGCCCGCAAGGGCGCGCGCGGAAATCGCGTGCAGAAAGTCGGTATCGTTTCTTCCGACAAGATGCAGAAAACCGTAGTGGTGCGCGTCGACCGGCAGGTATTGCACATGAAGTACCGGCGCTATGTACGGCGCACGACGAAGTTCAAGGCCCACGACGAATTGGGCGCCACGGTGGGCGATCGCGTGCGCATTGTGGAAACGCGGCCGCTGTCGGCCCATAAGCGCTGGCGCGTGGTTGAGATTTTGCAGAAGGCGGCGAAGTAAAAGTATTGCCGATTGCCGATTTGCGATTGCCGATTTCACGGCACGCAGAAGGGCAAGGTAAAGGGCAAGTTGAGCCGATGCCAGGCGCAAATTGGCAATCGGCAATTGGAAATCGACAATGATACAGATGCAGACCTCTCTGGAGGTCGCTGACAATTCGGGAGCACGGCGCGTCGAGATGATTATGGGGATCGGCGGCTCGACCGGAGCGATTGCCAGTCTCGGCGACCGCATTAAGGTTACCGTGAAAGAGGCGTCGCCGGATGGCGCGATCAAAAAGGGAACGGTGCAGGACGCGGTGATTGTGCGGACGCGTAAAGAGGTTCGCCGCCGGGACGGCACTTACATTCGTTTCGATCAGAACGCAGCAGTGCTGATCAAAGAAGACGGCACGCCGATTGGCACGCGCGTATTTGGTCCGGTGGCGCGGGAGCTGCGTGACAAGAATTTTATGAAGATTGTTTCGCTGGCGCCGGAAGTGATTTGAAGGCCAGCCTGCCCATTCAGAGGTGAGATGTGAGAGGAACAAAGCGATCCAGGATTAAGAAGAACGACCAGGTGATTGTGATTACCGGTCGTGACAAGGGAAAACGCGGACGCGTGCTGGCGGTAGCTCCGATTACGGGCAAGATTAAGGTGGAAGGCGCCGGCGTAATCAAGCGCCATCAAAAGCCGGCCGGCAATCGCGGCGGTGGCATTATCGAAAAAGAATCGTGGCTGAACATTTCCAATGTTCAGATAGTCGATCCGCAGTCAGGTAAGGCTTCGCGCGTTCGCTACCAGGTTGACGGAAAGACTAAGACGAGAACGGTCGCGGCGAGCGGGCACGCAATTGAAAGCAAATAGTAAATCGTAAATCGTGAATAGGCGGCTATTTACGATTCACGATTGATGATTACGAACATGGCAAGACTTAAAGAGCGTTATCAAAAAGACATCGCGCCGGCGATTGCCAAGGAATTCGACATCAAGAATCCGATGGCGGTGCCGCGGCTCGACAAGATCGTGGTCAACATGGGAATGGGTGAAGCGATCGCGAATGCCAAAGTGCTGGACACTGCGGTTGAAGAGCTGAAATCGATTGTCGGCCAGAAGCCGGTGATCACGAAAGCCAAGAAGTCGATCGCGAGTTTCAAGCTGCGGCAGGGCATGCCCATCGGCGTGATGGTCACGCTGCGCGGAGAGCGCATGTATGAGTTTTTCGACCGGCTGGTTTCGGTCGCGCTCCCCCGTGTCAGAGACTTTCGCGGGGTATCGCCCAAGGCCTTTGACGGCCGCGGTAATTACACGATTGGAATCCGCGAACAGCTCATCTTTCCGGAAATCGATTTCAACAAGGTCGACAAGCTCCGGGGGATGAATATTTCCATTGTGACCACTGCGCGCACTGACGAGCAGGCGCGCGCGTTGCTGAAGGGTTTGGGAATGCCATTCAGACAGTGAATGGTAAATCGTGAATTGTAAATGGAGCGGTTCACGATGAAACAGAAACACTACTTACTATTGACGATTTACTATTTACGAGGCAAATGGCAAAGAAATCATTAATCGCGAAAGCTAATCGCAAGCCGAAGTTTTCCTCGCGCGCGTACACGCGTTGCCGGCGTTGTGGCCGGCCCCGTGGCTACCTGCGCAAGTTTCACTTGTGCCGTATTTGTTTTCGCGAACTGGCGCTGCAGGGACAAATTCCCGGCGTCGTGAAATCAAGCTGGTAAACGGTCAGTGATCAGTAACCAGTTGTTCAAAGCGAACTACTGACAACTGGCAACCGACCACGGACATTTTTTGGAGTTAACGAATGACTGATCCTATTGCCGATATGTTGGCGCGAATCAGGAATGCCGTCGCGGCCAAGCATTCGCGTGTCGATATCCCAGCCTCGAAACTGAAGCTGGAGATCGCGCGCATTTTGAAAGAAGAAGGCTACATCAATAACTTCGTCATTAAAGGCGAAGGCGCGAAAAAGCTGGTCCGTATTTTCCTGCGCTACGACGCGCGCGGCACTTCTTCGATAACGCACCTGGCGCGCGTGTCGCGGCCGGGCCGGCGAGTTTACGTTGGGTCTCACCAGATTCCGCGCGTGCTGGGCGGCTATGGCATCAATATCGTTTCCACGTCGCGCGGTTTGATGAGCGGCAAGACAGCCCGCAAGGAAAACGTGGGCGGCGAAGTTTTGGCGGAAGTCTATTAGGAATAATCATGTCTCGCATTGGCAAAAAACCGATTTCGATTCCCAAGGGTGTCACCATCGCGATCAGTGATCGCGAGCTCGAGGTGAAAGGCGCTAAAGGCGTGCTCAAGACGCCCATCCCCGAAGGAATTAGTTTCAAGCAGGAGAATGACGAGCTGGTGGCGGCGCGTGGTTCGGATGACCAGGCAGCCTTGCATGGCCTGGCCCGCGCGCTGGCGAACAACGCGATCAAAGGCGTAACCGAAGGCTTCTCTACTCAAATGGATGTGGTCGGTGTCGGATACAAAGCCGACGTCCAGGGACGGAAGATTGTGTTCGCGTTGGGCTATTCGCACCCGATCGAGTTTCCCCTGCCCGAAGGCATCGAAGCGAAAGCTGAGCGCCTGACCACCAAGGGAAGTATTCAGCAGTATCAAACCACGCTGACGGTCACGGGAATTGATAAGCAGAAACTCGGGCAGGTCTGCGCGGAAATGCATAAGCTGCGCAAGCCCGACGCTTATAAAGGCAAAGGCGTTCGCTACGCGGATGTGCCGATCAAATTGAAGCCGGGCAAGACCGGTAAATAGTAAATCGTAAATCGAGAATAGATTTGTCTATTTACGATTCGCGATTAACGATTCACTAAGACAATGGCTAACAGAAACAGAGCAGAAGTCAGAGGGGCTGTGCACCGGCGCATTCGGCGCAAGGTGCGTGGCACGAACGAGCGGCCGCGGCTGGCGGTGTATCGCAGCCTGAACCACATCTACGCGCAGGTGATTGACGATGACAACGCCAGGACTTTGGCGTCGGCGTCGACTACGGAAAAAGACCTGGCAGGCAAATCCGGTGGCAACATCGATGCCGCGAAACGCGTTGGTCAGGCCATCGCAGAGCGCGCATTGGCCGCGGGCATCAGCAGTGTAGTCTTCGATCGCGGCGGCTATCTTTATCATGGCCGCGTACGCGCGCTGACCGATGCGGCCCGCGCTGCCGGACTTAACAAGAATGAAGTAGTCGAAGCGGAAGCGGCCGAGGCGGAAAAGCCTGAAGCTGCGGAAGCCGAGTCTGCCAAGCCAAAAGACAAGCAGCCCAGGGAGAAGCAGGCAGAGCCGAAGGCAAAGAAGAAAGAAGCCGCTCCGAAAGAAGCGACTCCGGAGGCTGACGCCGGCGAAGCTGGCGCGAAACCAAAGGCCAGGAAAGAGAAGGCGCCCAAAGAGGCCAAAGACGCCGAAGCTGGTCCCGAATCCGGAGGGGCTGCATCGAAAGATACCGACGGCGGCGTGAACGCTGGTTAAGGCGAAAGAAGAATAAATGAGGCAACCGAAACAGAGAATTATGGCGCAGGGTTTGGACCTGAAAGATCAGGTCATTTCGATCAACCGCGTGACCAAGGTCGTCAAAGGCGGAAAGAACCTGTCGTTTGCGGCCCTGGTAGTCGTCGGTGACGAATCCGGCCATGTGGGCTTCGGCACGGGCAAGGCGCGCGAAGTGCCCCTGGCGATCAAGAAAGGCGTGGAAGCCGCGAAGAAGAACCTGATTCGTGTGCCGTTGATCGAAAACACCTTGCCGCACGAATTGATTGGCCGGTTCGGAGCGGGCCGCGTCCTGATGAAGCCGGCTTCGGAAGGTACCGGCGTGATTGCCGGAGGCGCAGTGCGCGCCGTCATGCAGGCAGCCGGCGTCCGCGATGTGCGCACAAAAGTGCTGGGCTCGACTAATCCACACAACGTGGTGCGTGCGACCTTCGATGGTTTGCTGCGTATGAAAGATCCGTTTGAGGTGGCCCGGCTGCGCGGTAAGCAAGTCGAAGAGCTCTAGTTTTCAGATCTCAGATTTGAGATCTCAGATTTCAATTGCGACAGATTTCAGATCCCAGATTTTAACTATTTTTATGCCACGAAAAGCGAAAACCACGGAAGCGACTGCCGCGAAGATCAAGATTCAGTATTACCGCAGCACCATCGCCTTTCCGGCAAAGCAAAAAGACATTGTGCGCAGCCTCGGGTTGCGCAAACTGAATCAGATTGTCGAACGGCCGGACACGGCGTCGATGCGCGGCGCGGTGGCAAAGGTGCCGCATCTGCTTCGGATTATTGAATAATTAAGAAGAGCATCATGACGTTATCACTCAACAATCTTCATCCGGCAAAAGGTTCGACGCACAAGAAAAAGCGTGTCGGTCGCGGACCGGGCACGGGCCTGGGCAAGACCTCAGGCCGCGGTGAAAAGGGCCAGAAGTCCCGCTCGGGCTATTCATCCAAGATCGGTTTCGAGGGCGGCCAGATGCCGCTTCATCGCCGTCTGCCCAAGCGCGGCTTTACCAACATTTTCAAGAAACAGTGGCTCGAAGTGAGCCTGGAAGCGCTGGATCGTAACTTTGACGCCGACGCGGAAATCACGCCCGAAGTGCTGCATCATCGCGGCATCATCAAGAAGGCAAAGCATGACATCGTCGTGCTTGGCAATGGCGAGGTTTCGAAGTCGCTCAAAGTGTCAGCGCATCGTTTCACGAAGAGCGCTCGTGAAAAGATCGAAAAGGCCGGCGGAGTCGCCACGGTTATTGAATGACGTTTAGTTTTCTCCCCTCCCAAAGGAAGAGGGAAGACAAACGCAGTCTGTGCTACTGATATGGAAAAATTTCTAGCTGCCGTACGCAACATGTTCAATGTCCCGGATCTGCGCAAGCGGATCTTTTTCACATTGGGCATCCTGGCGATTTATCGTCTCGGGGCGCACATCTCGGCGCCGGGAATTAACAAAGCTCGTCTCGATGCGGTTTGGCATGACGTCAGCGGCACCCTGCTGGGTGTCCTCGACCTCTTCTCGGGCGGGAACTTCCGCGTTATCTCGATCTTCGCGCTCGGCGTTACGCCCTACATCACTTCTTCGATCATTCTGCAACTGATGACCGTCGTCTCGCCGCAGTTAAAGAAACTGCAGGAAGAAGGCGAGATGGGCAGGCAGAAGATCAATCAGTGGACGCGATACCTTACTGTGCTGCTCGGCGCCGTGCAGACGTCGTTCGTGGCCCACTGGCTGCAGATTAATGGCGTCGGCGCCCCCACTTGGGGCTTCCTTGCCACGACAGTCCTGACCCTAACGACCGGAACCATATTCGTGATGTGGCTGGGTGAGCAAATCACCGAGCGCGGTGTCGGTAACGGCATCTCGCTGCTGATTTTTGCCGGTATCGTAATTGGCTTGCCGCGTGGCGTGCAGCAGGTAATGGGGCGCGTCGGCAGCGGCGACACGCTGGAAATTATCGGCGTGATTGCGATGGTGGCAGCGATTGTGGCCATCATCGCTTTCATCGTCTTTGTCGAGTCAGCGCGCCGAAAAATTCCAGTTAGTTACGCGAAGCGGCACGTGGGCCGGCAACTCGTGGGTGGTCAGCAAACCACGATGCCTCTCAAATTGAACATGGGCGGCGTGATTCCGGTGATCTTTGCGTCGTCGGTGTTGTCCATGCCGCAAAGTCTGTTCTCGGCTTTTCCACCCCGAAACCCGGGCAACTGGTACGGAAAAGTCTTCAGCTTCTTTCAACTCTTTCATGCCGGCGATCCTTATTACGAGCTGATCTTCCTCAGCTTGATCATTTTCTTTACGTTCTTCTACGTGTCGATTGTATTCAACGTCGAGGAAGTGGCCGACAACCTGCGCAAGCACGGCGGATTTATGCCGGGCATTCGTCCGGGCCGGGCGACCTCGGAATACCTGAACACGATACTGACTCGGCTGACGGTCGTCGGCGCGATTTATCTGGCGATGGTGGCTTTCCTGCCGCAGTTCATGCTGAGCGGGTTTAGAATGGCGCGATTGCCGTGGGTGGGGACTTGGCTCGAGTCTTTCTTTAGCACAACGCCCGGTCTGGGGTGGGTTCTGACCGGCCTCAACTACCAGTTCTATTTCGGCGGCACGTCGCTGCTGATTCTGGTGGGCGTGGCCATGGACACCGTCGCGCAGATCGAAGCACAACTGGTCATGCGAAATTACGAAGGCTTCCTGGGCAGTGGCTCAAGACTGCGCGGGCGCAGGGCCTGAAACATTGATTCATTGATTCATTCTTCATTGAATCAATGAGCAAATGGATCAATGTCGAAAATAATCGTCTTGATGGGCGCGCCCGGTGCCGGCAAAGGCACGCAGGCGCGCTTGCTGCAAGAGCGAATGCAGTTGCCACAGATTTCCACCGGCGACATGTTTCGCGCGCTCGCCCAGAGCGAAACTCCTCTGGCGCAGGAGGTGCGCGTCATCCAGCAGTCCGGAAAATTGATTCCAGACGATTTGGTAGTGCGCGTGGTGGCTGAGCGCACGGGACAAGAGGACTGCCGGCATGGTTACGTGCTGGATGGGTTTCCGCGCACCACAGTACAGGCTGAAATGCTCGAGCAGCTGGCCGCGCGCCAGGGCAAGGAAATCACCGCCATCCTGGTCGATGTGCCGGCGGATCTTTTGCACCGGCGGTTAACGGGACGGCGCAACTGTCCGATTTGCGGAGAGATTTACAACGTCTATCTCAAGCCGCCAAAGGTGGACAACGTGTGCGACCTGCATCCGGACACGCAGCTATCACATCGTGCGGATGATGCTCCTGATAAGATTCAGGTGCGGCTGGAAACGTACGCCAGAGAGACCGCACCGCTGCTTGATTATTATCAGCAGCTGAACAGGCTTCACCGGGTCAATGGGGTACAGGATCCCGAGAGCATCTATGCTGAGATCGAACGGGTCATAGCCGGCAAATGATAATTGGAAAGTCGCAAAAGGAAATTGAAAAGATGCGCGCTGCGGGACAGCTCGTTGGTCGCGTGCTCCTCGAGCTGCGCCGGATGGTCACGCCGGGCATGACCACGCTTGAAGTCAACGACGCCGCCGACAAGATGATCCGCGACGCGGGCGCTTATCCGACCTTCAAAGGCTATAACGGGTACCCGTTTTCGATTTGTGCTTCAGTCAATGAGCAAGTGGTGCACGGCTTTCCTTCGAAGTATGAGCTCAAAGAAGGAGATATCTTTTCGATTGACGTAGGCGCCACGCTCGGGGGCTTTGTCGGCGACACCGCTACCACCATACCCGTGGGACAGGTCAGTGATGATTTGCTGAAGCTCATTAAAGTTGCGCAGGAATGTTTGGAGTCTGCGATCGAGAAGTGCCGCGCCGGGAACCATGTTGGAGATATTGGGTACGCCGTGCAGAAGCACGCCGAAGCCCATGGATACTCGATTGTGCGGGACTATGTGGGGCATGGAATTGGGCGCAAAATGCACGAAGATCCCCAGATTCCCAATTACGGCACGCCCGGCCGGGGTCCAAAAATCAAGAAGGGCTATGTTTTCGCGGTCGAGCCGATGATAAACGTGGGCTCGCATCACACCAAGACTTTAAAGGACGGCTGGACAGTGGTGACTGTGGATGGCCGCCCGAGCGCTCATGTCGAACACACTATCGCCATTACCGAGGAGGGTCCGGAGGTTCTGACCCTGATTCAGGAAGGCACCGCGGTCGACGCGAGGCCGGCCACGGTTTTATGAAGAGGGCGCGGCTTGGCAATTGCATAAACGGCGTGCTACTATGCGAAGTTTGCCAGTAAAGGCGAATTAGCGCCCTTTAGTGTATGGCGAAGGAAGAGGCGATCGAAGTCATGGCCAAGGTCCTGGAGACTCTGCCGAACGCAATGTTCCGGGTGGAGCTTGAGGACAACCAGCATCAGGTGCTCGCGCATATTTCGGGCAAGATGCGAAAGCACTTCATCAGAATTCTTCCAGGCGATCGGGTTTTGGTTGAGTTGTCGCCATATGATCTCAACCGCGGGCGTATCACATATCGTTACAAGTAGCCGGGTAAGCAATGAAAGTTCGAGCTTCAGTAAGAAAAATTTGCGACAAGTGCAAAGTGATTCACCGCAAGGGCGTGGTGCGTGTCATTTGCACCAACCCTAAACACAAGCAGAGACAGAAATAGTTTTCGAGGATTAGAACCAGATGGCTCGTGTAGCAGGTGTAGACCTTCCGCCCAATAAGCGCGCAGAGATCGGTCTCACATACATTTACGGAATTGGACGATCGCGGTCCGCGTCGATCCTGAACGAGGCGCAGGTAAATCTCGACACGCGCATCCGCGACCTGAGCGAAGACGAGTTGAGTCGCATTCGTGCGATCCTCGAAGCGCAGGGAGAGATCGAGGGCGATCTGCGGAAGCGCATTCAGATGGACGTCAAGCGGTTGATGGACATCGGCGCCTATCGCGGGTTGCGGCATCGCCGGGGATTGCCGGTGCGCGGCCAGCGCACGCACACAAACGCGCGCACGCGCAAAGGTCCGCGACGCGCAACCGTCGCCAAGAAGAAAGCACCGGGTAAGAAGTAATGGCTAAAGCAGCAGCGGGTGGCAAAAAGAAAGTCTTTCGCAAGAAAGAGAAGAAGAACATTCCTTCCGGGATCGTTTATATCGCCGCATCGTTCAATAACACGATGATCTCGATCACTGATCTGGAAGGTAATCTCATCGCCCAATCGTCATCAGGCGCACGCGGCTTCCGAGGTTCGCGTAAAGGCACGCCATTCGCCGCGCAGCAGGCCGCTTTCGAGGCCGCTCGGCGCGCGATGGAAGCGGGAATGCAGCAGTGTGAAGTGCGGGTGAAGGGTCCCGGAGGCGGCCGCGAGTCGGCGATTCGGGCCATCAACAATGCGGGTATTCGCGTGATGGCGATTCGCGACACGACGCCGATTCCGCACAATGGATGCCGTCCGCCAAAGCGGCGTAGAGTTTAGTAATGCAGCGGCGGGCGAGACTCGTCGCTATTGATTGACCTAAAGGATGAAGGGTCGCGGGACTGGGATTTCAAATTCCAAAGTCCAAATTCCAAAATCGGAATTAAAGATTCCAAATCGGAATCGAAAGCGACCTGTAAACTTTTCCGTCTAGTTAGTTTTTAGACTGGAGGCAGAAACGATTGGCTAGGTATCGAGATGCGGTGTGCCGCTTGTGCCGCCGCGAAGGCGCAAAACTTTTCCTCAAGGGTGACCGTTGCTACAAACCATCCTGTCCGATTGAAAAGCGCGGCACACAACCGCCCGGACAGCACGGCAATTCCATGCGGCGCGGCAAAGCGCTGGCCGGCTATGGCCAGCAGCTCCGCGAGAAGCAAAAGGTCAAACGAATTTATTTCATCCTCGAAGGACAATTTCGAAATTACTTCGAACGTGCGGCCCGCATGAAGGGCATCACGGGCGAGAACCTTCTGTTCCTGCTCGAGCGGCGCCTGGACAACGCGATGTATCGCGCAGGCTTTTCGACTTCGCGCCGGCAGGCGCGGCAGCTGGTCAATCACGGCCATGTGCTGGTGAATGAGCGCAAGGTCGATATTCCTTCTTTTCAGGTGAAACCCGGCGATGTGCTGACAATTAAGGAAGCCAGCCGGAAGAACGCGCACGTGGAAGGCGCCTGGCAAACGGCCGCGGGTCGCGGGCGTCCCTCGTGGTTGGCGGCGAACACGGAAATGTCGGCGACCGTTACCGGCTTGCCGACACGTGAGGATGTGGACCGCTCGATCAACGAGCAACTGATTGTGGAGCTTTATAGCAAGTAATTTTGGCGCGCCTGCGTGCGAGGGCAGGCGCCGGACTTCTCCTCAAACATCTACGGTAAGTTATGGATCAAAATAATCTTTGGACAGGTTTTCAAATGCCACGCCGCCTGGCGGCGGATGGCGAAACTTTGACGGAGCGGTACGGCCGCTTTTCAGCCCAGCCGTTCGAGCGGGGCTTTGGCACGACGGTCGGCAATTCACTGCGCCGCGCGTTGCTCTCGTCAATCGAGGGCGCTGCGATTACGGCCGTGAAAATTGAAGGGGTCGAGCATGAGTTCTCGTCAATCAAAGGTGTCGTCGAAGATGCCACTGACGTGATTCTCAATCTCAAGCAGGTCCCCTTTAAGCTGCACGGGAACGAGCCAAAGACGCTGATCATCTCGAAGACCGGCCCTGGCGAAGTCACCGCAGGTGACATTCAGGGCGACGCGGACGTCGAGATTCTCGATCCGACATTGCACGTAGCCACTTTGAGTGGTGGGGGCGCGCTCAACATCGAGATGCGTCTGAAGCGTGGCCGCGGCTACGTTTCCGCCGATCGCAATTTCGACGAAGATCTCTCGCTCGGCTACATTCCGATCGATTCCGTGCACACGCCGGTCAAGAAAGTGAACTATTCAGTTGATGCGGCGCGTCTCGGCCAAAATACCGAGTACGACAAGCTCACCATCGATGTATGGACGGACGGCTCGATCAAGCCTGACGACGCCATCGGCCTCGCGGCAAAGTTAATCAAGGATCACATGGCGATCTTTATTAACTTTGAAGAGGACACTGAGGATTACAGCTATCAGCAGGCCGAGCGCGCTCCGTTGCCGCGCAACGATCAACTCGATCGTTCCGTCGACGAGCTCGAACTTTCGGTCCGTTCTTACAATTGCCTGAAGAACGCCGGGATCAAATCCATTCGCGACCTGGTCCAGCGCTCAGAACGAGAGATGCTGGCGACCAAAAACTTTGGGAAGAAGTCGCTCGGAGAAATTCGCGACATCCTGCGCGGTATGGGTTTGGATTTCGGAATGCAGTTTGACGATCAGGGCAATCCGATACCAGGCACCGGCGGCGGCGAGATTGAATCTGAAGCAGGCGAAGACGAATTCGAAACCGCGGTGCAGTAAGACAAAGTGTGGCACGCGCATCTTGCGCGTGATTATCCCGGGCCAGACGCCCGTGCCACGGAAACAGACAGGGAACCATGCGTCATCGAAAGGCTCATCGAAAACTGGGGCGAACGACGGAACATCGCATATCGATGTTGCGTAATCTGGCCACCTCTTTGATTAATGCTCGCGACGAGCGAATTATCACTACTTTGCCGAAAGCAAAGGAGTTGCGCCCGTTTGTGGAGCGCGTCATCACCCTTTCGCGCCATGCGGCCAGCCTGGAAGGCAACGGCTCAGAGGCGCGCGGCGTTCATTTGCGCCGGCAAGCGGCAGGATTCTTTCACTCAGGCAACGTAGGCCAGACCGCCGCCGCGGGCCGCCGCGGACAAGTTAGAGCGCCGCGAACCGCCGGTGTAGCCGCGGTGCGCCGCCTGTTTGACGAGCTGGGTGAGCGCTACAAAGATCGGCCCGGCGGGTACACCCGCATCATCAAACTCGGACGCCGTGCCGGCGATGGCGCAGAGCTGGCGATCATTGAACTGCTCGGCAATCCGCGCGAAGCTCAGGCGGAAGAAGCTGCCCGGAAGAAAACCAAAGGCAGCTCAAAAAAGAAGGCCTCAGAATCGAAATCCTCCGAAGCTACGGACGAGGGTAAGAGCGAAGAGTAATAGTTTCATTAAGCGTGAAGCTCCGGTTGGCAGTTTTGCCGATTTCGGGGCTTTTGCTTTAATGGCATATTAGTTGGACAATGACGCGCCGCCAGAGCGGCGGAAACCAACGCCCCGGGAGGTTTCTATGCCGGTTGGAGCCAAACAAGTCATGAGCGATCAGGAAAATCCGCAGCCTGAAACTGAGAGCACCAGCCCGGGTCGCTCTGAACGGACCCATCGCGATCGGGGCCGGCGCCGGCATCGTCAAATGCCTCGGAATCTCGAAGCTTCGATCAACATGGAGGAGCTGCGTGAGCTGATCGGGCTCATTACCGACAACGCGCTCACCGATTTCGAGCTTGAGCGCGAAGGTTTTCATGTGAAGGTCGGCCGGAACCCTTACCCCCGGAGCGCAGAACAACCGGTTCTGCCGCCGGTTTCCGAGCCTCACGCGATTCCAGCTGCTGCCGGTTCAAGCGCGGTTTCAGGCGTCCCCACAACTAGTCCTCGGCATCCGGGAGCGCATGCGGAAGAAGAAGCCTCGGAAGACCTGGGCCTCCACATAGTCAATTCACCGATCGTCGGCACTTTCTATCGTTCTCCGTCCCCCACGGCTGATCCTTTTGTGCGGATTAACAGTCAGGTTAAGAAGGGGCAGGTCATCTGCATTATCGAGGCAATGAAGTTGATGAACGACATCGAGTCCGATATCGATGGTGAAGTCGTCAAGATCTATGTCGAAAACGGCCAGCCAGTCGAATTCGGCCAGCCCCTATTCGGAATCAAGGCGCAATGAGTGAGCAGTAAGCAGTGAGCAGTTTGTTGCTATTGCTTACCGTTCACTGCTGACTGCTTACTCTTATGAACAACGGACCACGACGATTTCGCAAAATCCTCATCGCCAATCGCGGCGAAATCGCTTGTCGCATCATCTGGACGTGCAAAGAAATGGGAATCGGCACTGTCGCAGTGCACAGCGACGTCGATCGCGACTCGCTGCATGTCCGTTTTGCTGACGAGTCTGTGTGTATTGGCCCTGCGCCCTCCGCCCAGAGCTATCTAAACATTCCTGCCATCATCAGCGCCGCTGAAATCTTCAACGTTGATGCGATACACCCGGGCTACGGGTTCCTGGCTGAATCAGCTTACTTTGCGGAAATTTGCGAAGCATGCAACATCAAGTTCATCGGTCCGCGCCCGAATGTAATTCAAATGATGGGCGAAAAGGTCGAGGCGCGCCGGGCCATGCAGAACGCGGGCGTCCCGATTCTGCCGGGCAGTCCCGAGGCGATTACTTCAGAAGAAGAGGCGATCAAGCTGGCGCGCGAGATTGGTTTTCCCGTAATTGTGAAAGCATCGGCGGGGGGCGGCGGTCGCGGCATGCGCGTGGTGAGGTCTGAAGAGGATCTTGGGCACGCACTCGAGACTGCGTCCACCGAGGCTGCTGCAGCTTTCAAGAGTGGCGACGTTTACATCGAGCGCTTTGTTGAGCGTCCCAGGCACATCGAGATTCAGGTGCTCGCTGATGAACACGGTGAGTGTGTTTACCTCGGCGAGCGCGAATGCTCGATCCAGCGGCGTCACCAGAAACTTCTCGAAGAAGCGCCGGCGCCGATGATGACTCCGGAGCTGCGCCAGCAGATGGGCGAAGCCGCGGTCGCGGCGTGCAAGGCCATTGGCTATTCGAGCGCGGGCACTTTTGAATTCCTGCTCGACGAAGACAAGCGCTTCTATTTCATGGAAATGAACACGCGCATTCAGGTCGAGCATCCGGTGACTGAGATGATCACTCTCACCGACATCGTGCGTAATCAGATTCGCATTGCGGAAGGCGATCCTCTGGGCTACACGCAGGACGATGTGATCATGGTCGGGCACGCACTTGAATGCCGTATCAACGCTGAGAATCCCGAGACCTTTGTGCCTTCGCCGGGGAAGATTACGACCTTCAACCTCCCGGGCGGGCCGGGCGTGCGGGTGGACACGTATGTCTATCCCGAATATCGCGTGCCGCCTTTTTACGACTCATTGATCGCCAAAGTTGTCGTGCATGCCCGCACGCGCGAGCTGGCCATCGCCCGCATGCGGCGCGCGCTGGAGGCGATGGTGGTCGAAGGTATCAAGACTACGATCCCGCTTCACTTGAAGATCATGGACGATCCGGTCTTTCAGTCAGGGAACATTTCCACGCGTTTTTTGGAAGATTTTCTGGCAAACGGCGGGAGGAGCCCGGCGACGGCTTCTGCGGCTTTGACTGGCACCTCTGCGTGACTTTATAATACTCGACTTTTCAATAGCGAGTTACGCTCGCTGAGAGGGCAAGAAACAAATGTCGTACGCAATAATCAGATCTGGCGGCAAGCAATTCACGGTGGAGAAAGGCGCCTCCGTGCGCGTGCCGTCGTTGGAAGGTAAAGTTGGTGACTCGGTCGAGCTCGAGGTCCTGGCGACTGGCGAGGGCTCAGAGACGAAGGTTGGCGCTCCTCTGCTCGAAGGCGCAAAAGTGACCGCCACCGTCGTCGATCATGGCCGCGCGGCGAAGATTGTCGTTTTCAAAAAGAAACGCCGCAAGCACTACAAGCGGACTAAGGGTCATCGGCAGGGCTATACCACGCTGAAGATTGATTCCATTGGTTAATTAGTCGATAGAGAGGGTTTTATGGCTCATAAGAAAGGCGTAGGTTCATCCCGAAACGGCCGCGACTCGAATTCACAGCGGCTCGGGCTGAAAAAATTTGGTGGTGAGCGCGTACTCGGCGGCAACATCCTCGCACGCCAGCGCGGCACAAAGTGGAAGCCGGGCAGCAATGTCGGCCGTGGCAAGGATGACACTTTGTTCGCATTGATCGATGGCGTCGTAAAGTTTGAGGACAAAGGCCGCTCAGGCAAGTTCATCAGCGTGTACCCGGTAGCTGTAGCATCTTAAGATTAAGAATTGTTAGCAGGATTCAATTGAAATGCGACGCTCGCGCCGACCCTCAGGTACGCCGGGCTCGCATTTTGTGTTTTTACAGGTAAGAGAGGTTTGAGATCCGAACCTGAGATCTGAGATCTCAAATTTCAAAATCAACGAAGTGTTCATAGACCGAGCAAAGATTCGCATTCAGGGAGGCCACGGCGGAAACGGCGTGACGGCCTTTCGCCGTGAAAAGTTCGTCCCTCGCGGCGGACCGTCCGGTGGCGATGGAGGGCGCGGCGGTGACGTCTGGATGGTCGCGGACTCGTCGCTGAACACCCTGCTGCATCTGCGCTACAACCCGCTGCACATTGCGGGTCGCGGCATGCACGGTGAAGGCAGTAACCGTTCAGGCAAAGAAGGCGAAGACACGATCGTCAGGGTTCCGGTAGGAACTCTAATCCACGACCCGGAAACCAACGAGCTGTTATTCGACTTTGCCGTAGATGGCCAGCGCTGGCTGGCGGCCAAAGGCGGGCGCGGTGGATTCGGGAATGCGCACTTCACTACTTCGACGAATCGCGCTCCGCGTTATCACCAGGAGGGCAGCCCAGGCGAAGAATATGAACTGCAATTGGAGCTCAAGCTACTCGCCGATGTGGGCCTGGTGGGTTTTCCGAACGCGGGCAAATCGACGTTTATCTCAACCGTTTCCGCCGCGCACCCGAAGATTGCGGACTATCCGTTCACCACGCTCGAGCCGCATCTGGGCGTCGTGGATATGGGCGACTTTCGCACTTTTGTGATTGCGGATATGCCCGGACTAATAGAAGGGGCACACGAAGGTCACGGTCTCGGCGATCGGTTTCTCCGTCATATTGAGCGGACCAAGCTACTGCTTCACCTGGTCGACGTATCGTCTTCATCAGGTCGTGATCCGGTGAGCGATTATGAAGTGATCAATCACGAGTTGGCGGCCTATGATGCGCAACTCCGCGCGCGGACGCAGATTGTGGTGGCCACAAAAATCGATGCGCTCGATGAGCCGGAACGTTTACAGAAACTGCGCGACCGTGCCGCGCGCGATGAACGGGCGTTTTTTGCAATCTCGGCAGTGGCGGGCACGGGAGTGCGCGAATTGTTGAGAGCGATTGCGCGAGAGCTTGATCAAATCCGGGCAAGTGGCGCGGATCATCCGGGCCATCAACCGAGCGAGTCTTTGCTGGTAGGGAGCGGCCCGTCGCGGTTCTAATTCCGTACGCCGGGCGCAGGTTTTTGCTTCAGTGATGCAACAGCGGCGCGCAGCTATTTATGGCGGCACGTTCGATCCGGTGCATAACGGCCATGTCGAAGTGGCGCGCCGCGTGCAAAAGTTATTTGCGCTCGATGAAGTGATATTTGTGCCGGCCTGTGTGCCGCCACATAAGCGAAATGCGAGTATCACTTCCGCGTTTCACCGGTTCGCGATGCTCGCGCTGGCGACGGCCGCTGACGAACGCTTGAGCGTTTCGACGATTGAACTGGACCAGCCGGAACGACCCTACGCGGTCGAGACGGTGGCCAGGGTGAGGGAAAAGTTGGGCAGTAGTCATCGGCTGTTTTTTCTGATGGGCGCCGACTCGTGGCTGGAAGTTACTACGTGGCGCGATTGGCAGCGGTTGCTGAAGTTGAGCGATCAGATTGTGATGACGCGTCCGGGGTATGAATTGAAGGCGAATTCTGTAGACGGCGCCCGGATCATCGATACCCGGGGTTTGAGCGCAGAAGAAACGAGTGGGTTGATCGATGAATCGAGCGCGCCCGCCACGTTTTTTAGCGATGCGGTTTTTGAGGATGTGTCGGCGACGGCAATTCGCGCGGCCGCGAGAGAAGGCAACGCGGAGGGACTGCGACAATTAGTTCCGGCTGCGGTGGCCACTTATATTGAGAAGTACGGATTGTATAAAGGTAATGAGTCAAAATTTGAAAGAGAAAGCATTAACGTCTGAGGCGAGGGCAGCCGGCGTGGTTGCACCGCGGACCGGGCAGAACCTCGATGCTTCCGAGTTCGACGATCGCATGAGGCTGGCCCTGCATGCAGCCGGGGAAAAGAAGGCAATCGGCCTGACAGTTCTCGATCTGCGCGGCGTAGCCACCTTCACAGACTTCTTCATCATTGCTACGGGCGCCAACAAGCGCCAAATGCAGGCAATCACCGACGAAGTCGTAGAGCAACTTAAAAAGAGCGGCACGCCCGCGGCGCGCGTTGAAGGATATCAGACAGCAGAATGGATTCTGGTTGATTACGGCGACTTCGTCGTGCACGTATTCGATGAAAAGGCGCGCAGGTTTTATGACCTGGAGTATCTGTGGCGCGAAGCTAAGCGCCTTGATGTTCCGGCGGAGTCTTCCGGTTCTTTGAAAGAGGAATAGTGGCAGACATTGTGGCGTTATCGGATGCGATGCGCGAAGCGGCCACGCTGGCCGAGCGCGTCGCCGCCACCGGCGCCAATGTGCTTGTTACCGGCGAATCGGGGTCAGGCAAAGATGCGATGGCGGCTTTCATCCACTCGCATTCGCTGCGAGCTGCTCAGCCGCTGGTCAAGATTGATTGCGCCACCTTGCCGGCCGACCTTCTCGAAGCGGAATTATTCGGGTACGAACGCGGCGCCTTCACCGGAGCAACCGAGGCAAAGCCCGGGAGGCTGGAAGCGGCGCATCGCGCGACGCTGGTGCTGGATGAGATTGCGCACTTGGGCCTGGACGCGCAGGCAAAGTTGCTGCGGGTGATCGAACAGCGTGAGTTTGAAAGACTTGGCGGCCGCAAAACGATCTCAGTGGACACGCGGCTGATCGCTTTGACCAATGCCGATCTGAGGAACGCGGTCGAACGGCGGGCTTTTCGCGATGACCTGTTCTATCGCTTGAATGTTGTGCACATTCACGTGCCGCCGCTTCGTGAGCGGCCAAAGGATTTAGCGGTATTAAGCGGCCTGTTTGTGAACGCTTACTCGGAAAAGCATGGCATGGCGGTGAAAGAAATTTCCGCCGACGCGGCCGAGTATTTGAAAGGTTACGATTTCCCCGGCAACGTTCGCGAGCTGGCGAACATCATTGAGCGCGCGGTTATTGTCGCGAAAGGTGAGCGGATAGAAGTGGCCGACTTGCCCGAAGGCTTGCGGGCCGCGGCGGCGAAACGGGCGCGCGTGAATCGCCGGCCGACGTTACGCGAAATCGAGGACGATTACATTCGCGAGACTCTTGAGGCGGCTAAGGGGAACAAGACTGAGGCTGCACGGATTCTGGGCATCAGCCGCAAGAATCTGTACGAACGGCTGGAGAAAGCAGAGGTCAGAAGTCAGAAGTCAGAGGTCAGGGAGACGGATGCTGACCTCTGATCTCTGGACATCTGATTTCTGAAATGCACCTTCGCTTCATTTGGCCGGGCAAGACGAAAGACGAGCGGTTGCGTTCGCTGGCCAGTGAGTACTTGAAAAGGCTTTCGCGGTTTGCGCGTTGCGAAGTTAACGAAGTTCGGGAAAGCACCACGCGCGATGCTGCCGCTGTCGGAAAAGAACAACGCCGGATTTTGGACGCGATTCCTGACGGCAGCCAGGTGGTGTTACTCGACTTGAACGGTCGCGAATGGAGTTCAAGAGAGTTAGCGAACCAGGTGCAGCGTTGGGAGAACGACTCAGTCAGGGAGTTGGCGGTGATAGTTGGCGGACCGGAAGGCGTGAGCGAGGAAATTCAAGCGCGGGCGCAGGTGCGTTGGCGACTGTCACGTTTGACGCTAACTCATGAAATGGCGCGAGTGCTGGTTCTTGAACAGATTTACCGGGCGTTTGCGATCAATCGCGGACTGCCTTATCAGAAGTGAGATTTCAAATAGTAAATAGGTAGGAGTTAAGAATGCAGAGTATGGACAAGCGAAAAGCAAAAACTTATCGAGACAAACTGACTGAGAGACGCGTCGGCCTGGTGGGCCAGGTGCAAGCGGCGGAAGCGTACAGTCGTGAACGCGATGCGGAAGCAACGCAGG
Source organism: Pyrinomonadaceae bacterium (assembly GCA_035274925.1). Taxonomy (GTDB): domain Bacteria; phylum Acidobacteriota; class Blastocatellia; order Pyrinomonadales; family Pyrinomonadaceae; genus UBA11740. The sequence continues at coordinate 24,869 of DATENS010000069.1, forward strand.
ATCCGGCCGACATGGCAGCCAACGCCTACACCAAAGAGTTGTTGATGTCGATGTCCACCAACGATCGTCAGCTACTGGAATCGATCGATGCGGCCCTCGACCGGATTGAGGCCGGGAAATACGGGAAGTGTGTTCATTGCGGTCAACCGATCCAGGAGAAGCGTCTGGAAGCAGTGCCGTGGGCCAGACACTGCCTCACGTGCCAGGATTTGAACGAGCGCGGATTGCTCACCCACGACGACGAATAATAAGTGGCATGGGCGTCCCGCCCGTGACAAGAGTTGTGACATAATCGGCAGCCTCTCCTTTTGGGGGAGGCTGCTTTTTTTGACTGTACAAACTTTAATACCGGTTAGTGGCCTTTACGATTCCGTGCTCGCGCTCGTGTACCCGCAAGCGTGCGCCGTCTGCGGAGACAGCGTCGAGTCGCGGCATGACGGGGTGGCTTGTGCCGGATGCTGGGCCGGGACTCGTGTCTTCAATGAGGGTGACACGGTTTGTTGGAAGTGTGGTGCGTTAAGTTTGGGCAGCATCGCTCGCGAAAAGCGCGACACCGTTCGCTGTGGCCAGTGCGACAATGATGAGTTCACGCACGCCCGGGCCTGTGGATTGTACGCCGGCGCTTTGCGCGCATCAGTGCTGGCGCTTAAACGTGAGCCACATGTGGCTCGCCGGTTGGCGAAGGTGCTGTGGGAAGCGCAAAAGCGCTCGCCGCTTAATAACGCAGAAGTGATCGTTCCGGTGCCGTTGCATCCGGATCGCGAACGCGCGCGAGGTTTCAATCAGGCGGCCTTGTTGGCGCACGAGCTCGCCCGGCTTACTCACTTGGCAGTTGATGAGTATAGTGTGGCGCGCAGCCTGCACACTGAGCGTCATCGCGCCGGCATGGATGCGAAGGCGCGCCGTGAAAGCGTCGACGGCGCCTTTGTCGTTCGTCACCCGAAACTAATCTCGGGCCGGCGCGTATTGCTCGTAGATGACGTGTTTACCACCGGGGCCACAGTGTCGGCATGCGCGGCGGTCTTGAAGGAAGCCGGCGCCGCTGAAGTGAATGTGCTAACCATCGCGCGGGCGGGAAGTTCTTAGTACCAGGAGGAGGAAAACTCTGAGGCATGGGTGATCTTCGAAAGCTTTACAATCCAATCGAACCCTACGACACCGGCCGTTTGAAGGTCTCGGACATTCACGAGATTTATTACGAGCAGGTCGGCAATCCGAAAGGCAAGCCGGTGGTGTTTCTGCACGGCGGTCCGGGCGGCGGGCTGGTGACTGAGTACCGGCAATTTCACGACCCGTCGGCGTATCGCGTTGTGCTCTTTGATCAGCGCGGTGCGGGGAAAAGCACGCCACATGCTTCGCTCGAAGAGAACACGACCTGGGATTTGGTTTCCGATATTGAAAAGCTGCGCACACATCTCGGCATCGACAAGTGGCAAGTGTTCGGCGGATCGTGGGGCAGCACGCTGGCGCTTGCTTATGCTGAAACGCATCCCGATCGCGCGACGGAACTCGTCTTGCGCGGGATCTTCCTTTGCCGGCCAAACGAGATCCAATGGTTCTACCAGCAGGGAACCAGTTGGATGTTTGCCGACGTTTGGGAAGAATACGAGGAGGTAATTCCCGCGAATGAACGTCATGACATGATCAGTGCCTACTATCGACGGCTGACCGGCGATGACGAAGACGAGAAGATTCGTGCGGCGCGCGCATGGAGCATTTGGGAAGGCAGCACGTCCAAGTTGTTCTTTGACCCTAAATCAGTCGAGAGGTTTGGCGACCCGCAATTCGCTCTGGCGTTCGCGCGCATCGAATGCCATTACTTCATGAATAACTGCTTCTTTCCGACAGTCAATTACCTGCTCGAAAATGTCGGCAAGATACGACACCTCCCGGGCGTAATCGTGCAGGGTCGCTATGACGTGGTTTGCCCGATGAAGAGCGCCTGGGACCTGCATCGCGCGTGGCCCGAAGCTGACCTCCACATTACCCCGGATGCCGGCCACTCCGTCCTCGAGCCCGGCAACGCCAGTGCGCTGATCGAAGCGACCGACAAGTTCCGGTAGTAATTCTGGAGTGCGCTGACTTGTCAGCGCTTTGTGGAATAGCGGCCACTAGTCGCCTGACTCCGAAGTTTGCAGCGCTCTGGCTGCTGACACAGAATTTTGACACCTTCTGCTACGCTCGCGTAATATCAGCCTCACCATGAACGCGCGCGTCCTAGTGCTGAATGCTTCGTTTGAGCCAATCAACGTGTGCACGGAGCGGCGCGCGGTGGTAATGATCTTTAAGGGCGTGGCCCGCATGGAAGAGCACAACGGCCACATGCTGCATTCCCAACGAATCGAAATGCACGCCCCCTCGGTCATTCGGCTTACTGAGTACCGGCATATTCCCTTCGAGCGCCGTTCGCTTTCACGCAAGAATATTTTGCTGCGCGATCATTCATGCTGCCAGTATTGCGGGAAACAATTCGCGCCGGCTGAGCTGACTTTGGATCATATTGTGCCGCGCTCGCGCGGCGGCGAATCGGCCTGGGACAATTTAGTCGCGTGCTGCAAGCGTTGCAATCATCGCAAGGGCAACCGCACGCCCGAAGAGTCCGGAATGCACTTGTTGCGCCGGCCGCGCGCGTTTTCGTTGCACGTCAACCGGCAGATCATGCGTTACATTGGCCGGGCTGACGAGGTCTGGCGCAAATATCTCTTCTATGAATCGGACGGCGCCAGCCATCTGTGCGTACGCGAGTGAGACCGCTGCGATGAGTTCGCAAGGAGAATCGTGATGAAATTTCTGCTGTTCGTTATCGGGACTGAGTGGATTGTCATAATTGTGGTTGCCGCCATCCTGCTGCTCTTCGGCGGCACCAAACTCCCGCAGCTCGCGAAAGCATTGGGCCAAAGCAAGAAGGCTTTCCGCGAAGGAATAAACGAAGGCGAGCAGGACGCGGCCAGTTCGCGAAGCAAGCTCGATGCAGTTGACGACGAAGCTTTGTTTGAAGAAGCCCGCCGTCGCGCGCAGGATCAGAAGAAGATTAGTTAATTCGAAAGACCGAACGCCTCGCCCCGCTGGGTCACTCCTTACTGCACCCGACTCTTTCGGCCTACTACCAGCGTCGCCTTAACCGACAAAGCAAACTCTCCGCTGTGTCGTTCTTCGTCGATGATGCGCGCCAGCTCCTCCATGACACGTGCGCGAGCCGTCTCAGGCACCGGCGTGAGCCATCCCGGCAACAGAAAATCATTGATGAGTGGCGAGTTGAGGAATTGCTCGCCTGAGTCATAGTCGAATTCTTCGATAGCGGTCCACGACGCCAGGTTTTCCAAAGCTTCGGCGTCTCCCATTTTCTCCAGGTCTGACACAGTCGGTAACTCTGTAATCATGTGTTCGACCTCGGCGCCATGATCTTCTAGCTGCGAGTTGTGCAAAGCCTCCCAGTAAATCGAAAAGAATTCCCCAAAACTCGAAAACGTAGGCGTCCACCACGCCACGGTGCCGGCAGGCCGGGCAACACGCACGAGCTCCGCCAGTCGAGGTTGCAGGTCCGCGTGCGGGGCCATCGAGAAGTTGCCGAGGACTAGATCGAACTGATCATCACGAAACGATAGCGAACCTGGAGACTCTCGCTGAAACTCGGTCTTTTGGTTCATCGTGACGGCTTTGACGCGCGCCAGCTCCAGACATTCCTCGCTTGAGTCAACGCATGTCAGGATCAGCTTCTCTCCCGCGCGGTCCTGAAGCGCCATCGCATGCCCGCCGGTTCCTGCTGAAACATATAATGCGCGTCCTTTCTTCGGGAGTTCGACGTGAGCATCAACCAATTCGGCGAAACGCTCGCCCCAGTCCGTGGCCACGTAAAGATCCTGAATAAATGCGAGTTCCTTTTCCGATTTTGTATTCATAGGAATTAAGTACAGCGGTAATAAATGAGGAGACTGTGATCCTACTCGAGCGGTTCGGTTTCGTCTTCCTTGAAGTAAACCTTCTCTCTTAACTTCTCAGGCAAACATGACATCTCGTCCTTAGCGCTCGCGTCGCTGTGAACGTAACGGTATTCCTTTCCATAACCGAGGTGTTTCATCAACGGCGTGGGAGCATTTCGTAAATGCAGCGGCACGGGTTCGCGAGCAGTTTCCTTCGCATCCTCGTAAGCGGCGAAGTACGCGCGCAGGACGGCATTCGATTTCGGCGCGCGCGCCAGATAAATGGTCGCCTGGGTCAGAGGAAACAGGCCTTCGGGCATTCCGATTAGCTGCACGATCTCGGCGGCCGCAGCCGCCTGGACCATTGCCTGAGGATCGGCGAGACCGATGTCTTCTGAAGCGAGGATGCAAAGGCGACGCACGATGAAAACCGGATCTGCGCCACCTTCGATCATGCGCGCCAGCCAGTAGAGCGCGCCATTCACATCAGAGTTGCGCACCGATTTGATTAAGGCCGAAACGAGGTTGTAGTGCTCTTCGCCTCCTTTGTCGTAACCGAACTGCGTGCGGCCGAGCGCTTCCGTGAGCGTGTCGCTGGTGATTACGCGCGCGCCGTTTTCCTGAGGCGCGGTAGACTCGACTGCTGCTTCCAGCGTGGCCAGGGCCACCCGGGCATCACCGCCCGACAAATGCGCCAGCCGCGCCAGCAGGTCGTCTGAGATTTCCGGGTGGAGGTTGCCGAGGCCGCGCACCTCGTCATCAACGGCGCGCCGCAGAATCGACTGCACTTCTTCTTCACTGAGTGGATTGAGCACCAGCACGCGCGATCGCGACAGGAGCGCGCTGATTACTTCGAAAGATGGATTCTCAGTGGTGGCGCCAATTAAGGTCACGGTTCCATCTTCGACCGCGGGCAACAGCGCATCCTGCTGAGCTTTGTTGAAGCGATGAATCTCGTCGATAAAAAGCATGGTGCGGCGGCCACGCAAACGATCCAGCCGGGCCTGGGCGATCGCCGCGCGCAGGTCTTTGACTCCGGAAAAGACCGCGGACAGCGCGACGAAATTAGCACTGGTCTTGTCGGCCAGCAGCCGGGCGAGGGTCGTCTTACCCGTGCCTGGCGGTCCCCAGAAGATCATCGAAGGCAGCGTGCCGCCGGCTTCAATTAAGCGGCGCAACACACGACCGGCGCCGACCAGATGTTCCTGGCCCACAAACTCGCCGAGCTCGCGCGGCCGCATGCGATCGGCGAGCGGCCCGGCCGCGGTTGAGCCGGCATTTGTGCCGTTAACTTCCGACATTTCCGGAAACAAAGTTGTCGAGCTTCGCCTGGGCATTGATCGAGTTGAGCGTACCACAACCTCATAAGCGAAGCATCCGCATGTGGCACGCGCTCTTGCGCGTGGTTCACGGGCCAGACGCCCGTGCCACGAAAGTTTGCATTGCCGATTCAATCGCCGATAATGCGCGCGTCTACTCAGCCGGAGGTCAACATGAAGCACGCCATGAATCGCCGCCGCTTCGCGAAATTGCTTGGCGCGGGGGCAGCCTATATCGCTGCCGCGCCGGGTCTCACTTTGGCGAATCCGCTTGATGCGGACTCGACAGTCCGCTCAATAAAGGACAGTTCGGTCATTCGCCTCAGCTCAAACGAAAACCCTTATGGCCCTTCACCGCTGGCCCTGAAAGCGATGTCCAAAGCGTTCGGCCTGGCGTGGCGTTACCCGGATGAACACGCCGATATGCTGGTTAAGTTGCTGGCGAAAGTGAACAGCGTCGGTGCCGATCAGATTTTGTTGGGAGATGGTTCCGGCGAGATTCTGAAATTATGCGCGGCCGCGTTCACCGGGCCGTCAGCGAACGGCGATCGCCCGATAACTGTGTTGCGATCAACCCGTGGTACGTCGCCTCCATTCATGCTGGGCCGGGGAAAGTTGGTGGTCGCCGATCCAACCTTTGAAGCGATCATCAATCATGCAGCCGTAAACGGGGCTGAGGTTGTGAAGGTGCCGCTTACTTCCGGCTTTGCTCATGACCTTCCCCAGATGTTGGCGGCGGCCAGCGAAGGCCTGATCTATGTTTGCAACCCGAACAATCCGACGGCGAGCATCACTCCGAAAGTTGAACTGCGTGATTTCATCTCGAAAGTTCCAGGCAGCACCATGATTCTGGTGGATGAGGCATACCATCACTACGCCGACAGTGCCGACTATGAAAGTGTAGTTCCGCTCGTCAACCAATATCCGAATCTGATCGTCGCCCGGACCTTTTCAAAGATTTACGGGATGGCGGGATTGCGTTGTGGTTATGGCGTGGCCCAGCGGGAAACCATTCAGCGGTTGCGGCCCCACCAAACCTGGGACAGCATGAACATTATGGCGCTGGCCGCGGCAATTGCGAGCCTGAATGACGCGTCACACGTGGGCGCCGGCGCGCAGCGGAACCGCGAAACCAGGAACATGTTAAGCGGCGAGCTTGAAAAGATGGGTTACAAACATATTCCGTCACAGGCGAACTTCATGATGATCGACGTGAAGCAGCCGGTGTCCCCACTAATCGCGGAGTTAAAGACGCGGGGCGTGGAAGTGGGGAGACTGTTTCCTGCTCTCCCCAATTACATGCGCGTTACTATCGGAAAGAAATCTGAAATCGAGACGTTCCTCGCTGCATTCCGCGAAGTGACTGCGTCCACGAACCGTAACCTGAACTGACAAGCGAGCTTTGAGCGACTACAATAGCGCGCGTGATTTCAGCGCAATCAGCGCGGCGCGCCGTGTGGCGGCCTCTTTGGCAATTACCCAGGCGTATCGACCTGGTGCTCTCGCTTACGAAACGGGAGCTAGCCGCGCGCTACAAAGGTTCGGTGCTGGGAATTGTTTGGGCCATCCTCACGCCCGTGGTGATGATCGCGATTTTTACGATCATCTTTGCCGGCATCTTTAATGCCAAGTTCAACGTCACCAATTCGCACTGGGACTACGCGCTTTATCTGTTCTGCGGGTTGTTGCCGTGGAATGCATTCCAGGAAGCCTTGAATCTTTCGTCGAACGCAATCGTCTCTCGGGCTAATCTGGTAAAGCGTGTCGTGTTTCCCCTCGAAACCCTTCCCGTGGCCCAAACGCTCGCCGCGATCGTGACTCAACTGTTCGGGACTATTGCTCTTCTGCTGGGAGTAATTCTGCTTCGGCACGAATTGCATGCGACCACGCTGTACTTGCCGGTGCTGTTGATTCCTCAGTTCATGGCAACGCTCGGCGGGGCCTGGCTGCTCGCATCTCTCGGCGTCTTTATTCGCGACATCGTGCAGGGAATCACATTGGTGCTCATGGCTTGGATGTACCTCACACCGATCATCTATCCCGAGACGATTGTGCCCGAGGCCTATCGTCCGTTTGTTAATGCCAATCCGTTCACGCCGCTCGTCCGCAGTTATCGTCAAATCATTCTCGAAGGGACGATGCCGGACTGGCGCGGGTTGGCCTACTTCACCGGTTTCGCCCTGATTGTCTTCCTTTTTGGCTATTGGTGGTTTGCCCGCACCCGTAAAAACTTCGCCGACGTTATCTAAAAAAGCTCGAAATCCGGCCATATTTATTAGGTTTTCGAGTAAAACATCGTTGACACTCTTACTTTGCGCATGTTAGTTTAGGAGTGCCGTCCGGGCTCCACGGACGGGGTCGTGTCACCGGAAACCGGGCCTCGATTGACGGCCTCTATCCCTCACACCAGTACTCAAACTGTTCCAGTCGCTAGATTCATAATGGCTTTCGACAAGGTAAAGACTCTGCGTGCGGCCGAGAAATACCTCGAAATGGGGAAAATCTCTTCCGCGATCAAGGAATACTGCCAAATTGTGGCGGTCGATCCGGACGACTTCACGACACTCAACATGTTGGGTGATCTGTACACGCGCCAGGGTAACCCCTCTGACGCCGTGGGTTGCTTTCGTCGCATCGCCGAGCATTATCAGGAACAGGGATTCGGGCTCAAGGCGATTGCGATGTTCAAAAAGATCGATCGCTTACAGCCCAACAACATCGAGATTGCCACGTTTCTCGCAGACCTCTATGCCCAGCAGGATATGGTGGTGGAAGCGCGCGCGCACTATCTCGCCATTGTCGAGGCGCACAATCGCTCGGGCGCGGCGCAGAGTGCGCTTGATGTTCTTCGAAAGATTGCCGACCTTGATCCTTCCAACACCCAAATCCGCACGAAGCTCGCCGATGGTTATTTAAAGCAAGGCTTGAAGGCTGAAGCTGCGAGCTGTTTCACAGAAGCAGGACAAAGTCTTCTCGCCCGTGGTTCGGTTGATGAGGCGCTGGAAGCTTTTGGCCGGGCCCTTAAAATCAGTTCACTCGATTACCCCACGTTGCAGGGTTTGCTGGCTGCTCATACCGCGCGTGGCACAGCCGATGAAGCCGCGGAAATTATAGAGCAGACGACGCGCGAGAATCCTGAAGACACTGAATTGCTTTCCATGCTGGCCACCGCGTACGTCGCCGCAGACGAGCCCAATCAGGCGGAACGTGTGACGGTGTTGCTGGTGGCGAAAGAACCTACTGCCTATCTGCGCTTTGTCGAAATTGCACGGCTCTATTTGCGTGATGACAAGATCGCGGAAGCAGTGCGCGTGGTCACGAACATAACCGAACAGATGCTGGCCGAACGCGAGCACGCCCAGTTGCTCGCATTGATCGAAGAATTATTGACTGGCGATTCGGACAACGTGCAGGCGCTGCGGCTGTTAGTGCGGGCCCACTGGTGGCTGCGCGACATGGATAGCTTAAGATCGGCGCTGGAACGTTTGGCAGAAGCGGCGGAAGCGGCCGGCCTCGAACAGGACGAGCGTTACGCCCTTACGCAGTTGACGCGTTTGGTTCCGGGCGAGGGCCAATACCTCGAGCGATTGAACGAGTTGGGTGGAGCTGAAGAGGGAGCATCGGGTGAGGAGCTTCCCCTTGTCGGGTCCGTTTCCGAACCGACACCGCTTACCACCGACTCTCAAGAGGAGTTTGTCGCGCCGCTGAGCGCCACGAGCGGCGATGAGTTCGTACTGAATTCAGAGGAACTGGCTGAGCCGGTTGAGGAAGCAGGATTTGAATGGAATCCCGTTTCCGAAGACTCTCAGCACGGTGTGACCGCGAGTGAAACGGTGGAACGCGGCTTTAGTTTTGACGCGATCGTCGCAGAAGAACTTCCTTCCACAACAGTGAATGCCGGCGCCGATTTTGAGGATGCGCCCGCCGATGCGATGCGTCGCCAGGAACTCGAGAGTGTTGATTTTTATATCGGCCAGGGTTACGCGGACATCGCGACTGACACTTTGGACTTGCTCGAACGCCAGTGCGGGCCGCATCCCGAAATAGATCTCCGCCGCGAGCAAATCAAAAATCTGGCGACCGGTCAGCGCGACAACGTCGTCATGCCGTCAATGGTCAATGATGCGACCCAGGCAGACAGTGACTCAATGACTGCGCAGCCCGCCTTCGATGTGGCCCAGGAGACGACGTTTGTGATTACGGGCAACGACGCTTCGCAGGACGTTGTAGAAGGAATCGATCCTGGCTTGGCCGCGATCTTTGAGGAATACCGTGTTTCCAGCGAGAGTGAAGGCGAAGCCGCCGCCAACGGCGACTACGAAACCCATTACAACCTCGGCCTGGCTTACAAGGAAATGGACTTGTTTGAGGATGCCCTCGAAGAGTTTCAAATTGCGGTGAACTTGAGCGCGCCGGGAGATGGAACGTCCCGCTTCCTGCAATGCTGCAACTTGCTGGGGCACTGTTTCATGCGCACTGGCGTACCTGAACTGGCGGTCAAATGGTTTACAAAAGGTTTGAATGCGCCCGGCGCTTCTGAGGACGAGCGCATGGCCCTGAGTTACGAGATTGGCGTAGCCCATGAGCAGGCCGGCGACTTACAGCGCGCGCTCGAGTTCTTCACCGAAGTCTACGGAATCAATGTTTCATATCGTAATGTTAGTGAGCGACTCAGGACGTTGAAGGCCGGGCTGGGCGACAAGAATGCCGTTGCTTCGCAGCCCAAGAGCCAGCCTGGGCAGTTAGTGAATTGACGTTCCGCCCACACTCGCGCAGAATTCAAGCTTTCAGGATGGGTTGAGAGATGTCGTCACGACTCTCAGTAATCTTCTACGTAATTCTGTGTCTCGAGATCGGGATCGTGCTGACCGTGTTGCCGTGGGTGCCGCACGGGTGGCTCGGCCTGAGCGACTGGGGCAATAATTACTTTCTGTGGCTGGCCTCGCATAAGACCGGATACGGTTTGCAACGCGTGGTCTCTTCAGGCTGGGTGCGGGGCGCCGTTTCCGGAATTGGTGTGCTCAACCTGGCGATGGGTATTTGGGAACTCATCAATATTCGGCAGACCGTGCGCGCCATGGAGGCCGAGGGTGCTCCCGCAAAATCGCAACCGCCGCCGCCCGTTGTAAACGCCGATGAAGCTCGCGCCGTCCAAACCGATCCTCTATCTGATTACCCGCGGCGCAACCGCTGAGACCACCACCGCCACGAGTGCGGAATTCAGTGAAGTCTTAAACCAGGTCTCGACCGCCATCGCGGCCGGGATCGATCTAATCCAAATCAGAGAAAAGCGGCTGACCGCGCGAGTCCTTTTTGAACTCGCGGAACGCGCAGTCGCGCTCGCCCAGGGTACGTCTACGCGGATCTTGATTAACGATCGTGGGGACGTCGCAGCGGGCGCCGGCGCTCACGGCGTTCATCTCACGGGCCGATCGATCCTAGCGCGAACGATTCGCAAGACGTTTGGAGACGACTTTCTCATCGGTGTCTCGACACATTCGGTGGCTGAGGCCGTTGCCGCGCGCGACGGCGCAGCGGACTTTGCCGTGATTGGCCCCATCTTCGAAACCGAATCCAAATTAAAGTATGGGGCGCCGATTGGTCTTGAGACTCTGAGCGAGGCGGCGCGAAGAGTGGCGCCATTTCCTTTGCTGGCTCTGGGTGGAGTTTCGCTGGCGAACGCGCCACAATGTTTGCTCGCAGGCGCCAGCGGCATCGCCGGCATTAGTCTCTTTGCCGATCCCGATGCCCTAAAATTTGGAGTGCACTGACTTGTCAGCGCTTTGGATTCTGTTGGGCCCCGAACTACATGAATGACCAAACGAAAGCGGATAAACCGGTCGTTCTGAGTATTGCCGGTTTTGATCCTTCCGGTGGCGCCGGAACCATCGCTGACGTGCGGACATTGGTTCAGTTCGGCGTTCGTCCCACGGCCGCCATTACTTCGCTTACGTTTCAAAACTCGGAAGGGTACTACGGCGCGATCCACGAAACCGCCGAGTCCCTGCGCGCGCAGATTTTGCCCATAGTCGAAGAGCACCGAATCGCGGCACTAAAGATTGGCATGCTGCCGACCGTGGAAATGGTCATCGAGGTGGCGCGACAAATCGCCGAAGCTAATTTGCCACCGCCTGTGATCGATCCGGTGATGCGTTCATCTTCAGGCTATGACCTGGTCGAGCCGGATGCGATCGATGCGCTGGTTTCTGAACTGTTACCTTTGGCGCGACTGGTCACGCCAAATATTCCGGAAGCCGAACGCTTAAGCGGGCTGAGAATTACCAGCGAGGCAGACATGCGGGTGGCCGCCGCGAAGCTGCGGGAACTCGACGTACGTGCCGTTCTGATCAAGGGTGGCCACTTGTCCCCGAACGATTCAGAACTGACAGCCGTGGACTTTCTCGATGACGAGGGTCAAATCACTCTGCTGCGAGGCGAGTGGATCGAGGCGGGCGAGTTGCGCGGCACCGGATGCATGCTCTCTTCAGCGATTGCTGCATGCCTGGCGCAGGGAATCGAGCTGAAAGAATCGGTGCGGATCGCGAAGGAGTTTGTGGCCAACGCGATCCGAAATGCTCCCGTGTTGCAACCCGATCCAGTCACGCTCGAACTCACCGAGTTCACCGGCCAATAGGTCAGAGGGTGCGCCTTAGTCGCTGATTGTCACCTTCTCCATCTTCACATCCGATACCGGCCGGTCACTACCGTCGGTCTGCGATGTCGCAATGGCGTTTACCACGTCCTGACCTTCAGTCACTCTTCCAAAAATGGTATAGCTCGGCGGCAGCGGATAATCGACGTGCATGATGAAAAACTGCGAGCCGTTGGTGTTCGGTCCCGCGTTAGCCATGGCGACCGTGCCGGCTTTGTAACCCGTTTGGTAAACCGGCGAGGAAGGATTGATCTCGTCGTCAAAACGGCCGCCCCAGGCCGACGCGCCGCCACGGCCGGTGCCGGTCGGATCGCCGCCCTGAATCATGAAGCCTTTAATACAGCGATGAAATATTACGCCGTCGTAAAAACCTTTTTCCGCCAGCAGGCGAAAATTCTCGGTTGTCTTTGGTGCGTCCTGTTCCAATAGCTCGAATTTGATGGTGCCTTTGTTGGTTTGAATCTCGGCCGTGCGATTTGGCATTAGTTCTTCTCCGTCTAAAATTTGTTGAATCCGGGATACAGCTTAACCGGACATTTCGTAAAGTGCACGCTGCCGTAATCCCGCTCCACCTGACGGATTCGGGCGCAAACGGCTATGATGTTAGCCGAAACCCCTGAAAGGAAATCCATCGAAATCGATGAATGTTACTCATCTTGAGTGTGCCGCATGCGGCCTCAGGCACGAGGCACGACGGTTGCACAACCTTTGCACGAAATGCGGAAAGCCGCTGCTGGTTCGGTATGACCTGAAACGCGCGGCGGCATCTTTGACAAAGGAAAGTCTGAAAGAGAGAGCACCGGATCTATGGCGTTATCGCGAAGTTCTGCCGGTCGAACACGACGAGAACGTAATCAATTTGGGCGAAGGATACACGCCGCTCGTGCACGCGTCGCGGCTCGGCGCGCAGCTCGGCTTGGGCGAGTTGTACATCAAGGACGAGGGTCAGAACCCCACGCAGAGTTTCAAAGCGCGCGGCATGGCGGCAGCCGTCTCGATGGCCAAAGAATTAGGCGCGACGAAACTGGCGGTGCCGTCAGCGGGTAACGCGGCGGGCGCGTTGGCGGCATACGCCGCGCGGGCCGGCCTCGAAGCTCACATTTTCATGCCCCGCGACACGCCGCGGGCCAACGTAATCGAATGCGAGCAGACCGGCGCCCACGTGACTTTGATGGAAGGACTGATCACGGATTGCGGAGCCGAAGTCGGCCGCCGCAAGGAAGCGGAAGGCTGGTTCGACGTTTCAACCTTGAAAGAGCCCTATCGCATCGAAGGCAAGAAGACGATGGGCTACGAACTGGCTGAGCAGTTCAATTGGGAGTTGCCGGACGTGATTGTTTATCCGACGGGCGGCGGCACCGGATTGATTGGGATGTGGAAAGCGTTCGATGAAATGGAAGAGATCGGCTGGATCGGCCCAAAGCGTCCGCGCATGGTTACGGTGCAAGCGAGCGGTTGCGCACCGATCGTCACCGCTTTCAAGGAAGGGAAGCGGTTCGCTGATGAGTTTCCTAACGCGCACACGACTGCGTCGGGATTGCGCGTGCCGAAAGCGATTGGCGATTTCCTGATCATTGACGCCCTGCGCGCTTCCGGGGGAACCGCAGTGACGGTCACTGATGATGAATTGATTGAGGCGACGAAAGAGATTGGCGCAGCCGAAGGAATCTTTTGTGCTCCTGAAGGCGCGGCCTGTTTACCAGCGCTCAGGAAGTTGTTGGCGGATGACTTGGTCAAACCTGAGGAACGCGTCGTGCTTTTCAATACCGGAAGCGGCGTGAAATACGTGGAGAGTTTTTCATGATTTTGAAACTTGCTTTGTCGACACTTCTTATTTTGTTCGGTGCCCTTTCGGTGTCCGCCCAGGAAACTGAGCCAGTTAGGTGTGTGGTTACGATTTATCGGCTGAACGGCGAGCGTTGGAAACTGATAAAGTCCGCAGAATTTTTGCCAAAGCTAGGTGAAGAAGAACTAACAAATAAACGAGTGCGGTTGCCTGATAGCCGCCTGACTCTGATAGCAAGCACGTTCCCTACGGATGAGTCTTTGGGTTCGGCCCAGGGAGCAGACTCATTCAAACTCGGATTGGCAACTTCGCGACGGCCAAGAGTCAATGCGTTTGAGCTCACCAATAATGCAGTCGCGGAAGTGACATTAAGTGTTTTGGATACCGCGCGGGTGGAAAGGATGTCGCATGTTGGCGGCCGTCCAATGCTGACACGGCTTGAATGTTGGGATCCGAATCTCGAGAAGAGACAAAAGTAAGCTATCTCAGGCCAGGGTTTCGAATCAGGGGAATGGAGAAACAATTGTTAACAGCTTTGGCAGTGCTGGCATTCTGTGTTCTGTACACGGCCGCGATTGCGGCGCAAACCAAGTCGCAAACACCAGGCCTGTCTACGGACAGAACGAAAGGCGAAGTGCACCGGTTTGGTTTCGGCAAGCGAGTAGAGGTCAAAATGCAGAATGGCTCAAAGATGCGCGGTCGAATTACCGCGCTTTCGGACAACGAGTTTGTCGTCACCGATTCAGAAACGGGCGCGATGATGAAAGTCGCCTACGCCGACGTGACCGAAATTCGCCAGCAACGCGAGATGCCGGGCGCGTTGAAGGGAGCTTTCAGGGCGTTTGGAGTCACTGCCGCTTTTGTCGGCAGTCTGGGCGTGGTGATGCTCACGGTTCTTGACTGAGCTGCTGGTAATGGGATTAACCATTAAGGGAGTATTTATGAGTAAGGCAGGATTATTTTGTTTGTGGCTGGTGGTGATTTCATTGCTGCCGTTTTCCGTTGCCGCACAGCCGGTGAACTCGACCTGGTTGACTGAGGCCGAACGCGCGAAGTTCGAGACTCTGCGCATCGCCGGTTCCGAGGCGCTTTACAATCTCGATTACGACACCGCGCGCAAGCATTTCAAAGAAATGGCCGTGGCTTTTCCGAACTATCCTGCCGGGCCTCAGTTCCTGGCGGACACGCTCTTGCTCGAGACGCTTTATCAGTGGCGCCGGCTGCAGGCTTCACTTTACGAGAGCGATTCTTCGTTCTATTCGACGAACGAGGACAAGCCCGATCCGAAAGTAGTAGATCAGTTTCGCACTTACACGCGCCAGGCGCGCCAGCTTGCGGAAGCGCGTCTGAAGCTGAACCCGAAGGACACTGAGGCGCTTTACTTTTTCGGAGCGACTGAAGGTTTGAAGGCTTCGTTTGAAGAAACCATCGAACGTCGTCATTTTGCCGCGCTGAAGGACGGTAATGATGCGGTCGATCGTCATCGCGAAGTAATCAAACTCGATCCCGCTTATCGCGACGCCGAAATGACCATTGGTTTATACGACTACACGGTGGCGTCTTTGCCCTTGCCCGTGAAAATCACCGCCGGCATGTTCGGCCATCGTGGTTCCAAGAAACGCGGAATCGCCGCGATCGAGCGCGTGATGCGCGAAGGTAATTGGGTAAAGGATGATGCCAAGACGCTTCTGATCATGCTCTACAAGCGCGAGAAACGTTTTGCGGAAGCGGCGACGCTGGCGCGCGAACTGGCGGCAAAGTATCCGCGCAACTATATCTACCGAATGGAGACAGCCGACGCACTCGTGTCGCAGGCCGCACTGGAACGCCAAGCTAATCGCGTCGCCGAGACCTCAGCGGCAGAGACTGAGGCCTTCGCCACTTTTGAAACATTGCTGCGCGACAAAACGCTGCGTACCACGACTGCGAACGCGATGGACTTGATTCACTTCAAATACGGTGAAGCCTTGATGACGGCGGGTTTGTTCGAACGGGCTGCGAAGGAATTTGTGGCGGCGTCCGAAGCGCCGGGCGCACAGGCGGGACTGGCCACCATGGCGCATCTTTACGCGGCGCGCGCCCTGGACCTGGCCGGCAAGCGCAACGATGCCCTGGGCCAGTATCGGGTAGTGCTGGCGCGTCCGAATGTTTACGACGCGCACGAACAGGCTGAAGCGGGATTGAAAGAAGTCTATCGGAAGAAACTTACGGAGTAGATGAAACTGTTTAGAGGCGGGCTACTGCCCGCCCTCTCGATTGGTGTCGGGCAGTAGCCCGACTCTAAACACTCCGCACTTTCGTCGTCTCTTTCTCAAACACAAAACCGAGCGTCTTGTAGATAAGCTTCGCGCAGAGAAATGCTGACGCATTCTGGCCTTCGACGTAGGAATACTCCGTCAAGTCCATTCCGATCACGTTACGCTTGCGCGCGAGCGTGCGAATCAAGCCAATCGTCTCGTACCAGCCCAGGCCGCCCGGCTCGGGTGTTCCAGTGGCCGACACCAGCGACGGATCGAGGCCATCGATGTCGATCGTAAGATAAACATTCTCAGTCAAACCATCGACGGCTTCATCCCACCAATCGTCGCGTCCCACGATGTCCTTAGCCCAGAAAATGCGCGTCGGAAGTTGGTCGAGAACTCGCGCTTCATCTACTGAGATCGAGCGGATGCCTACCTGAACTGCGGGAATTTTGAGGTCCTTAACGACTCTAGCCATGATCGACGCATGCGAGTGCGGAGTGCCGTCGTAAGTGTCGCGCAGGTCCGCGTGCGCATCGATTTGCAGGATTGAGAGGTTCCGGTATTTCTCGGCGTGGGCGCGAATGACGGGGGCGCTTACCGAATGTTCGCCACCGATCATGGCGACGAACTTTTCGCTTCCAACTAATTCTGTCGCCCGGTCATAAAGCGAATTCATCATGCGCTCAGGCGGATCGATAGACGACGATTCATCGAGCGTGTGAATACCCAGTTTGTAGACTTCGGCGTCGGTCTCTTCGTCGTAAAGCTCCATGTTGCGCGACGCGTCGATAATCGCTTCCGCGCCACGGCCTGTGCCGCCGCCGTACGAAACAGTGCCTTCGTAAGCAATCGGCCAAATCAGCACGCGCGAGTTTTCGAAATCGGAGAATTCTTCTTCGGCAATGCCGCCGAAGTTCATGGGCAGGGAAGCGGATTCAGACATTTCGTCCACAGATTACACAGATTTCACAGATTAAAGAAAGTGGAGCGGCAGGTATGTCGGCAGGTAAGTCTTCAACACTTGACCTTTCGGACAGAGGCAATGAACTGGTCCTTTCGCTTGTCGAACTCTTGAGTTCGCTTGAGCGATTCCTCAGCACAGAGTTTGATTCGCGAGGGCCGAACCATTCTCTTCGATTGTCTTGTCATTGTTAGTGACTTCTCCTCGAGAATTGTGCTGAGCCCTCCCTCACGGTCGGGCTAGTGCCCGCTCTGACCGAGTCAGCCCCCTCGCAAATTAGGGCACTTCGATGATCAGATCCTTGCCGCTGAAGGTGAAACTGGGACGGCGACGGCCTTTCATATATTTCGCCGCCGTCTGCGAGAGCGCGGTAATGATGATTGGCAATGCGATGGTGGCGTCACAATTGACGTAAGCCGTCAGCGCGCTGCGTCCCAGCTTGCCGTACACGTTTGGCTCGTCAAAGACGACGGCGCTCGAGCGCCCACCTGGATGCGGCGCGTCGGCGGCAATCTGGATCGCGTACTTGTGGCCGTGCACCTGTTGCTTGAAGATGTGCGCCGCCATCTCAGTCTGGCGCACGAAACTTTTCGGAATCCCACCGCCCAGATTGATGATGCCCGACACACGCGCGCGCAGAATGATCTGGGTCAGGTCGAGCACGTCCTGGACCATGTCGAATTGAAAATTGTTTTTCTTCTCAAAACGCGAACCCGCAATGCCTACCGCGATACCGCTCTCGCCGATACCCGGACAGAAAACCGGCACGCGCGACTTGTAAGCCGCAGTCAGCACGCCGTCTTCCGCGGCGATCTCAGCCAGCTCGCGGCCGAGCAGATGGAGAAACTCGCGGGTTGAGTAAGGCCGGGTCTGATCGAGCTGGCTGGCAAAGCCGCCGACCCACTCTTCAGCTTCGTGATATTCCTCTTCGCTGGAGAGCAAATCCCACATGCGATTGATCTGCGCCACCTCGAGTTCGGCGTCAGTCATATTCGGGTGGGCCTGGAAATGGTGCCGCCCGAGGGTTTCATGCAGGTCGTGGAACACGAGGCTGCCGGAAAGTACGAGCACGTCGACAAAACGGTTTTTGATCACGTAAGCCAGCAGGCGCCGCATGCCCGCGGGAATCAACGCGCCGGAAGCGGCGACGGTGATAGTAGTCGTGTCACCCAGCATGTCGAGCCAAATGCGATGTGCTTCGGCCAATTGGCGGCCGCCGAAACCGCTGCCTTCCATTTTTTCCAGCAGCCCGGCCACGGAGCGATCGCGATCCACCTGCACTGGACGGGTGGGAATAGTCAGGTACTTACTCGGTTTTGGTTTGCGCTGTGTCACCATATGGTTCTCTTTCTTCGAAAAACTGTTGAGCGACTCGAATCTAAACGTTTGATTTACTAATCATTACGACGGCGGCCCCGCGTTCGGTTACCATTAAGTCCAATGTAGGTGTAGGCATCGAATCGCGACTCGTAAAAATTGACTAATTCAGCCCCCTCGGCTTCGGTTAATTCCCCATCTTTTATTCGCTGGGTTACCTGGCGGCGAAACCCGTCATGCAGCAGCCCGCGCTCATATCGCGCGCGGCCGGCCGCTTCGCCGACCGTGGTGCCGCGAATTACTTTTTTAATCAGGTATCCTTCTTCGTCGATGTGAATTTGGGCCTCGTTCGGCGTGCCGAAAAGATTGTGATTGTTGCCCATCACTTCCTGATAGGCGCCCACCAGCATGAAGGCGAGATAGTAAGGTTCGTCCGGCTCGAGTTTATGCAGCTCAAGCACTTGCTTGACATCGTGCAGGTCGACGAATTTATCGACCACGCCGTCGGAATCGCACGTGATGTCACACAAGGTTGCATATTCTGTGGGCGTCTTGTTCAGGCTCTGGATGGGGACGATGGGAAATAACTGATCCAGCGCCCAGTGATCCGGCACGGACTTGAATACTGAGAAATTAGCCAGATACTTGGCGCAGAGAAGTTTGCGCAGGTCGCCGAATTCCTCGGGAACATATTTCGACTGTTGCGCATAGCGGTCCGCGCGCTCGCACACGTCCCAAAAGAGGACCTCGCCCTTGGCGCGATCTTCCAGCGAGATCAAACCGAGATTGAAAAGGGTGAAAAGCTCTTCGCGATGCTCGAGCGCGTCGTGATAGTACTCGCGATAATTCTTGATGGTAATTGTCTCTCGCAAGTCACCCAGCTCGATCACGACCTGCGGATCGTCGTCTTCAATCTCGATAGGCGTGATGTCTTCGACGACCGTTTCGATCTCTTCCAATACGTTGGTAACCAGGATTGCGTGATAGGCGGAAAGAAAACGCCCGGATTCCTGGATGATGGTTGGATTGGGCACGTTCTCGTCGTCACAGACCTGCTTAATCGTGTAGATGACGTCGTTGGCAAACTCCTGCGCGTTATAGTTCGCAGACGAATCGAATGCCGTCTTCGAGCCGTCGTAGTCCACCGCCATGCCGCCGCCGACGTCCAACAGCTCGACCGGCACTTTCATCTGATAGACCTTGGCATAAACGCGCGCTGCTTCTTTCATCGCGTTCTTGATGCGCTTGATGTCGGTAAGCTGCGAGCCGATATGAAAGTGCAACAGCCGGAGCATGTCTACCCGGCCGGCTTCTTTCAACCGGTTGATTACTTCGAGCAGCTCAGTAGTGGTCAGTCCAAACTTTGCCGCTTCGCCTCCGGACTTTTCCCAGCGTCCGGATCCTTTCGAATAGAGCTTCACGCGCATGCCGATAATCGGCATGTTTCCTTCGTGTCGTTCGGCGATGCGCAGGATGTGATCGAGCTCGCTTAACTTCTCGATGACGATCACGACCCGCTTACCCGCTTTGGCGCCGGCAAAGGCCAGCTCGATGAACTCTTCATCCTTGAAGCCATTGAGCACGAGTAAGCTGTCAGGCGTTTGCTCGAGCGCCATGGCGGCGTAGAGTTCAGCCTTCGATCCCGCTTCCAGGCCAAAGTCGTATCGCGATCCCTCGCGCAGGTATTCTTCTACGACTGAGCGCTGCTGGTTGACCTTCATCGGATAGACGCACATGTGTGCGCCCTGGTATTCGAATTCGCGGATCGCTTTGCTGAAAGCTCGTTGCAGTTTGCGCACCTGAGCGGCGACCAGTTGGGGAAAGCGGAGCAGCACCGGGGCGGTGATTCCGCGCCCGGCCAGATCGTCGATAATTTCGCGCACGTCGGCGCCGCGCGGGTCGCCTTCGGCCGGGCGGACAATCAGGTTGCCCTTCCGATTTACATCGAAGTAGCCTGCGCCCCAATTTTCAATTCCGTAGGTTTCTACGGTTTGTTCGATAGCCGTGGTCAACTGGCGGTTTCTCCTGACGTGCCCTCTCAAAACGCATTAACCCGCACGGCAACCGGTTGTGGATGCTTTTTCCGGCCTAACAGCGGATCTGAAGGGGTTGGAACCTTGAGGGCAAAATTTAGCAGAAAACGCGGGGTCGGTCTATAACTTTTTTAGGCCGCCAGTGTGCTTATTTTGTCGCCTAACTCCGCGAGGGCAAAAGACTTAACTTTTTTGTGCCGGCTTCCCGGTGAGGGCCGCGCAAACTTTTGTGAGACATATCGTGAGCAAATTGCTTGACACTGCGGGTTCCGCAGCTATAATGCACGTTTTTTAGTTGCGCGTTGTTCATGGCGTTTCCGCGCTTTACAGACCTGTTAGGAATTCAAATTTACTTCGCGTCAAAGATCACTTCGAGGCGAAGAGCAGACCTGACACTCCCTTTTCCAAGCCGGAGAGCAGATGAAGAGAGACTTGTTACTTGCCTCTAAAGGGGCGAAGTTTGCCCCACTGCTGTCCGCCGACTACCCGCAACCATCTCTAACAATCGAATCGAATAGGAGGCCTTGAGTAATGAAGCCGAAGGACGTACTTGCGTTTGCCAAAGAGAACAAGGTGGAGATTGTAGACTTTAAATTTGTTGATGTGCCCGGATTATGGCATCACTTTTCCATTACAACGAGCGAGTTTAATGCCGATCTTTTCGAAAATGGCATCGGTTTTGACGGCTCAAGCATTCGTGGCTTTCAATCGATCGACCAAAGCGACATGTTGCTGTTTCCGGATCCGACCACGGCTATGATGGACCCGTTTTCGCGGCATCCGACGCTGAGTCTGATCTGCGATGTGGCCGACCCCATCACGCGCCAACCCTATTCACGCGATCCCCGCTACGTGGCGCGCAAGGCCGAGAAATACTTATCCGATTCCGGAATCGCCGACACGAGTTACTGGGGACCGGAAATCGAATTCTATATATTCGACAACATCCGCTTCGATCAAACTTACAATTCCGCCTTCTATTACATCGATTCGGAAGAAGGATTTTGGAATTCCGGCGACGGCACGCGTCCGAACCTCGGCTACAAACCGCGATACAAAGAAGGCTACTTCCCGGTCCCGCCGATGGATCATCAACAGGACATTCGTTCTGAAATGGTGAGGACGCTGGAGAAGTGCGGAGTGGTGGTCGAGATTCACCACCACGAAGTGGGCACCGCCGGCCAGGCTGAGATCGATCTGAAGTACGACACGCTGACGAAGATGGCCGACCAGGTCCTGCTGTACAAGTACATAATCAAGAACGTCGGACGCCGTCATGGCAAAGCAGTGACGATGATGCCGAAACCGATCTTTCAGGATAACGGCTCAGGCATGCACACGCACCAGAGCCTTTGGAAGAAGGGAAGAAACCTTTTTTACGATAAGAAGGGTTATGCGCTGTTGAGTGATACGGCGCGGCATTACATCGGCGGACTGCTGCGGCACGCGCCTGCGTTGTGCGGGCTAATCGCGCCGACGACCAATTCGTACCGGCGCCTTGTGCCGGGCTACGAAGCGCCCATTAACCTGGCTTATTCGCAGCGCAATCGCAGCGCCTGCATTCGTATTCCGACTTACTCGAGTAGCGAAAAAGCACGGCGACTCGAGTTCCGCACGCCTGACCCGAGCTGTAATCCGTATCTCGCTTTTCCGGCGATGTTGATGGCCGGGCTTGACGGTGTGAAGAACAAGATCGAGCCACCGGCGCCCATCGAAAAGGATCTTTACGAACTGCCGCCTGAGCAGGCAAAGAAAATTAAGTCGATGCCTGGCTCACTCGATCAGGCGCTGGATGCGCTGGAGAAGGACCATGACTTTCTGCTCGAAGGCGGAGTATTTACTCCGGATCTAATCGAAACGTGGCTCTCGTACAAACGCAAGAAAGAAGTCGACGCGATGCGTCTGCGGCCACATCCGTACGAATTCGCGCTTTACTTTGATATCTGAGGTAGCACGGGCGTCCCGCCTGTGATGCAAGAATCAACTCTCGAGAGCGGCGATGCAGGTCGCCGCTCTCTTTGTTTTCGCATCGGGAAGTTTGTAGAGTTGTTGCTGATGACTAATTTTGATTCAAAGTGTAAGCGTTGTGATTGGGGAACGTTAAAGCCCTGGGACGAATTGGATGACGAGCAGAAGGAAGTTGCGTTGCGGCTTCCTGGTTCAATGGACATGCCCCTTGATGAACGGAAAATCCGCAATCGCTGGTGCACGCGATGTTGGTACGAGGATCGCGGTGATGAGGTCCTGGACGCCTAACGAGAAGATGATCTACGGAGTACTTAGATTTCAGAAGCTGAGGGATTAGAAATCTACGTAATCTGCAGAGCCAGTGCCTGCCAATGTTTCGCATAAAATCTTCATTCAAGTCTGAGTTGCGGATCAAGGCGCCCCTGAGCCGGGTGCGCGCGTTCTTCTCTGATCTCACCAATCTGAGCGAGATGCTCTGGGGCGTAGAAAGCATTCACCGCGAGCCGGGACGGGTGCGCTGGACGATCGCTACGGACACGCCGGTCGGCCGCATCCGCTTCTCGTTTCCGGTGCGCGAGACGTCGCCGCAGGCAAACATAATCGAATGGTCACCGTCGTTGGACGAGTCGCAGAACCTTCTAAGGTACTCACTAAAATTTGACGAGCGGGATGGCCTCACTCAGGTAGACATTTCTCAGCAGGTTGAGCTGCGTCGCAAGCGCGCGTGGGAGCTTCACCCGGGGGTGGCTCTGATGGGCGAAGCGCGACTAAACAAAGCTTTGCAAAAACGAATCAATGCCGCCATTGACGACTTCCTGGTTAGAGTGAAAGAGAAGTTGGAGTATTGATTCACTGATTCAATTGCCATAACTGACCATATTCGCCAGCATGCGATACGCGCCGGGCACTCCCGCCCGCAATTGCCGGTACCAAACCATGCTCGTGTAAATGTAATGGCCCTTGCCGTAGTCCGCGACCAGCAATCCACCCTTCAATGGCCCTTCGCCTGGATCGTTTGATTGCAGCAGGGCATGAAACTGCGGGTCCCACTCTCTTGGATAGTTGACCCCGCGTTCCTGAATCCAGCCCACGAAATCTGCCGGGCCCATTTTGTTTGGCGAATTAAGCAAAGGATGATCCGGCTCAAGAAAACTAATCGGCGCATTCTCGTCGGTGACGCGATCGTTGCCGACGATGAGCTTGTACGGCGCGAGCTGGGGCCGGTTACGCCGAGGATCTGGGTTCCACTCGTCCGACTTGTGATAAAAGACGATCAGCGTCCCGCCAAGATTCGCGAAGTCGAGCAGCTTTTGGTTCGCCGCAATTAACTCGGGTTGCGATTCGTAGGCGCGATTGTCGACGATGATTGAAGTGAACTTCGACAGGTCACCCGTCTTCACTTCGTTCACGGTTAACTCTTTCGAAGCGACTCCAAGGGCGTCGAGTGCGTTCGGCAGGCTGAAGTCGAATCCCCGTATGTAGCCGACATTAACCCTGCGATCGACCCGGGCATCAATCCAGACAACCGGAACTTTCTCTTTGATCAGGTTCTCGTGCGAGCCGGTATTTCTGATACTCACCCACAAGTTGTCCGCCAACTGCGAACCGCGCCCGTGGGCGGCCCGATTGTTTTCCCTGACCGGAACAGAAACGGTTAACGTGGCAGTTCCTTGCGAAGGAAGCTCGATTTTCTGTCTCGCTTCGGGCGATCGGTTCTCCTGGCCAAACGCTAACTCACCTTTGAATGGCCGATTCAGATGGTTAACCAGTTTTACGGTGACTTTCGGCGGCGTGATCGGCAGGATGTCAGCGCCGGCGCTACTCACACCAACCTCCGGCAGGCGAACTACGGCGGGAGATGGGCCAATCTTCGCGATTTCGATCGGTGGCGCAATATCCAACCATGTCGAGGCCTGTAACCCTACTTCGACGCCTTTGATTTTGGCTGACACATGCATATCGGCTACCCGACTGAACAGGCGCCCGTCGTAGAGATGCTCAGCATGCGGGACGGTGACCGCATCGTCGCCACCCAATTTGTAGTCCAGGTTGAAAGTGCGTCCGGCGCCGGGAGGAAGAGGCTGGGCGCGCATGTCTATGATTTCGGGAAACTGCTCTGCACCATTCCTGCCGGAGTAGTCCGCAAGTTTAGACTGAGTAGCGATGAGAAAGGGAGTCTCAGTCCCTTTGTTAAAGACTTCGACTGAGAAGAC
>DATENS010000070.1:0-7319 GCA_035274925.1 Pyrinomonadaceae bacterium
GTTTTTACGGAGATCCTAACTTCGTCAAGATTCCATCGCAGCTACTTTCAAAAGACTACGCCGCCATGCGCCGCAATCTTATTGACGAAAGTCGCGCGTCATTGGATCAGCGGCCGGGCGATCCCGCGAACATGAAACCGCTGATGGCCTCAGTCACCACCGTCTCGGTCAACTCGCCCGTCCCCGAAATCGAGAAGGCGAACGACACGACGTGCGTCAACGTGATTGATAAGGATGGCAACATGTTCAGCGCGACGCCGAGCGGCGCGTGGCTGCCGGCAGTAGTGGCGGGTGATACTGGCGTGTTGATGGGCCAGCGCCTGCAATCGGCGCTAACCGATCCAAACAGTCCGAACGTCGTCGCCCCGGGTAAACGGCCGCGGATTACTTTGACACCGACTTTGATTTTAAAAGACGGGCAGCCGTTCATGATTCTTTCCACACCCGGTGGCGACAATCAGGACCAGGCGCTGCTCCAGGTGCTACTCAATGTGATTGAATTCGGCATGAATCCGCAGGAGGCAGTGGAAGCGCCGCGCTTTGATACGCAGCACTACGTCAGTTCGTTTGATAATCACGAGTTCCTAGCGGGTGTCCTCAACGTCGAGTCCCGCATTCCGGCTGACGTGATTCAGGCGCTGGGCGAGCGCGGTCATAAGATGAAAACGCAAAGCGCTTGGGGAACCGGCTCGTCACCGACCGTGATAATGTTTGACGTGAAGTCGGGTGTGATTTCCGGCGGCGCTGACCCGCGGCGAGGGCGATACGCTGTGGCGTGGTGATCGGGCCGTTAAGTCAGCGACTTCGCTTCGATAAAGATGTGTTTGATTTCGGGGTATTTACCTCGAATGCTTGCTTCGATCCGATTGACTGCACCGGTAATTTCCTCAGCCGTCAGTTCGTTCCTGAAGAGAATATCGAGGGTCAGCAGCACTTCATGTGGACCGAAGTGCATGGTGAGAGATTTGCGCACCTCTTGCACTGCCGCATCGGCGCCGGCGATTGAGCGCAGGTCGTCCAGCGTTTCCGGAATTACGCCTTCGCCAATCAGCAGGCCCTTTGTTTCGTAGGCCAGAAAAACGGCCACGGATGCGAGAATCAAACCGATAACGATCGAAGCCGCTCCGTCGAAATATGGGTTGTGAAAGAGCTCGCCGAGCAAAATTCCCACAAAAGCCACCACCAATCCCAGCAACGCCGCCGTGTCTTCAAACAGCACCGTGAACGAGGTCGGATCTTTACTGGCGCGAATTGCCCGCAGCGCTCCTTGCCCTTTCAGTTCCTTGCGAAATGCTCTAAACGCGAAAACTGACGAGATCGATTCGAAAACAAACGCGAGCCCCAGCACTACGTAATTCCAGGTGGCATCCGTATGCATGGCCGGGTGCATCAGGTGGGTGACGCCTTCGTAAACCGACATGCCGCCGCCGAGGGCAAAGATAAGAGTCGCCACCACGAATGGCCAAAAATACAATTCCTTGCCGTGACCGAAAGGATGTTTGGTGTCGGCAGGCTTGCGGCTTTTGCGCAACCCGACCAGTAACAGTAAACCGTTGCCGGTATCGACAAGTGAATGAATGCCTTCGGAAAGCATCGCCGAACTTCCTGAGAAGAACGCCGCGATGAGTTTCGTTGCAGCGATCGCCAGGTTGCCGGCTATCGCGGCAAAGATCGCAACTTTGGATTCGTCGGTCATGGGTGACACGATAACAAATCAAGGCTAAATACAGAACCGGGAAGCGTGGTTATTCGTGTCAGTTTTGTTTTCCGAACCTGGTCATTGATCTAACTTGCAACGCACGTTATGGAGTCAGTACCGGGAGCGATAGCGACCGGGTCTCGGTTGTCAACAAAGTCGACCGTGCTGCCTACCTCACCAAGTCGCTATCGCTCCCTATACTGACCTCGTCGCGCTCTAACTACTTCTGCAGCGGCAAATGATCAGCTAGAATGCGAGCGCCTTACCTAAACTGAATACAGCTTGAAACATCCGACCGCAGCTAGCTCGACTAAGAGTGGATAAGGGAGAGAAAACGATGGCAGAGTCCAAAACCGCCAGCGGCCCCGAATTAAGCCTGCGAGCAATCCTCATCGGTTTGGTCGTCGCTATGATCATCGGCGCGGCTTATCCGTATTGCGTTCTGAAGCTCGGCTTCGGTCCTAACCTTTCAGTCGTCTCAGCCTTTTTCGGTTTCATGGCCCTCGTTCCGCTCGTCTTTGTGCTGCGGCTGACGGACACGAATGCGCGCGAGAACAACATCGTGCAAACCATGGGAACCAGCGCCGGCCAAACTGCTTTTATGGCGGTGCTGCTCGCTGCCTTCGACATGCTCAATGCCAAAGGCGTTCTCAACCCGCCGATCTATCTGAATACGTGGCAGATCTTCGCCTGGCTCTGCAGCGCGAGCTTGCTCGGCATTTTGCTGGCGGTGCCCATGCGCCGGCATTACATCGATGAAGAGAACCTAACCTACGCCGATGGTTTGGCCGCGGGTGAAACGATCAAGGTGCTGCACGAGGGCCGCCATACCCGCGGGCCCCTGGCCGCACTCGGAATCGGCACCATCCTTTCAGGCGCGGTGATGCTGGTCACGACCTACTTCAAATGGGTTCGAGACACCTGGTTTATTCCCGGCAAGGAAGCGATGAATATCGGCTTTAACATCAGCCTGCTGAGTTTTGGCTCGGGACTACTGGTAGGTTTTCGCATCTGCCTGGCCATGGCCATCGGCACCGCGATCAGCTGGTTCATTCTGCCGGGGTTTCTATTTTCGCGGGGAATGATTACCGCGCTCACTTACCCTGCCACGCTGCGCTGGGTGATGTGGCCGGCAACCGGACTGATGGTTGCGGGCGGGTTGATGTCATTGGCGCTGAAATGGAACCTGATTGTTAAGACCTTCCGCGGATTGAAAGGCAGCCGGGTCGGCCAGAAAGATCTTCCGATGCGGTGGGTCGTGATCGGATCGCTGTTGATGACAGTCGTTCTGTGCGTGCTTCAATATTTCAGCATGGGAATTCCCATGTATCTATCGCTGATCGCGATCGTGCTTTCGCTCCCGCTGATGCTGGTGGGTTTGCGTGTGCTGGGAGAAACCAACTGGGGACCAATTAGCGCGATGTCGAACATGATGCAGGCGGTCTTCGCTTTCATCTCTCCCGGAAATGTTCCCGTAAACATGTCTTCGAGCGGCTTGACCGGAACAATCGCGGTCACTTCCGAAGCACTCATGCAGGATTTCAAAGCCGGACAGTTGGTCCGCTCGAATCCGCTTAACCTGACCATTGCCCAACTGATTGCTGCGCCCATCGGCGCCATGGCCACGGCGGTCGTTTATCCGATTCTGCGCGCGAAGTTTGGCATTGGTCCGGAAGGCTTGTCTTCGCCAATCAGCGTCAAGTGGGCCGGCTTTGCCGAACTGCTGACTCAGGGATTCAAGGCTTTGCCTCCCGGGTGTCTTTACGGCCTAATCATCGGCATCGTCGTCGGCATCGTGCTCACTGCGTTGGCGGAAAAGTGGCCTGACTATGTTCCTTCACCCGCGGCGATCGGAATTGGCATGCTGATCACGGCGGCGGTCCTGTTAACGTTTATCCTGGGTGGCGTCGCTCAGCTTATCTGGGCGAGGACCTCGCCTGAGACGGAAAAGGCTTATCGTATTCCGCTGGCCTCGGGTTTGATCGCCGGTGAGGCGATCATCGCTGTTGTGCTGGCAATCCTGGCGGCGGCGGGTGTGAATTTCTAATATGAACTGGCAAGACAACCTCATCAACGATAACGACGGCATTCGCAAGTTGCTCGGCGAAACCAAGACGATTGCCGTACTGGGAATTAAGACTGAAGCCCAGGGTGGGCAACCGGCCTTTTATGTTCCGCGGTATATGCACGCGGCTGGCTTCAAAATTATTCCGGTGCCGGTCTATTACCCCGAGGTCACAGAGATTCTCGGCGAAAAGGTTTACCGCAAAGTCAGCGACATTCCGGTCGATGTAGATATGGTCAATGTATTTCGCCGTTCACAGGATATTCCACCACACCTCGATGACCTGCTCGCCAAGAAACCGAAATCCGTCTGGATGCAGATGGGGATTTATCACGACTCGGTAGCTGAGAAACTGGCGCAAGCCGGCATCAAGGTGGTCCAGGATCGCTGCCTAATGGTTGACCATCGCATGATGGCGAGCCGGCGATAGTCCTAAACTTATGGAGGCGAAACGCCAATTTCCCAGACAGATCGTCGCCGCAATTCGCGATGCTAAAATCCTCGGCATACGCGCGGGCACGCAGCCACATCGAGTGATTGGTATCTGGGTCGTGGTCGTCGAGGGTCGTGTGTTTGTGCGCTCGTGGAGTTTGAAGCCGCGAAGCTGGTGGCGTACATTTCACGAAGATCCGCAGGGAATAATCGAAGTCAACAGTCGCAAGATCCGTGTGCGGCCCGTGTTTACTCGCAGCGAGCGTTTGAAGAAACTGGTCGACCGGGCTTACGCGGAAAAATACAATACGCCGGGTTCACTTCATTTTGTGAAAGGATTCAAAGTGAAGAAACGGCGTGACACGACGACCGAGTTGGTGCCGCTTTAGAACTATCCGCAGATTATGCAGAGAATACGGTCAGTAGCTAGTGGTCAGTGGTATCCAAAGCCCAAGGTCATCGGTGATACAACGAACTACTGACAACGGACCACTGACGGCCTTTATCCGCGAAATCTGCGTAATCTGTGGATTCAATTTAGGGAGCTCTAATGGCCGAGCCAAAAACAAAACCTACAAAGCGGAGCGTGGAAAAATTTATTAAGAGTCAGCCCGACGAGCAGACACGCGCGGACTGCGCGACCATAGTCAATCTAATGCGCGAGGCGACCGGCGAGGAGCCGACAATGTGGGGCCCCAGCATCATTGGTTTTGGCACGCAGCATTTAAAATATGACAGTGGGCGGGAAGGTGACTGGCCGATCATGGCTTTCTCGCCCCGCAAGCAGAACCTGACGCTTTACATCGGCATGGGCGACAGTTTTGACCCCGAGCTGATGAAGAAGCTGGGGAAGCACAGCCTGGCTAAGAGTTGCCTCTATATCAAGCGGTTGAGCGACGTCCACGTTCCCACTTTGAAGAAACTTATTAAGAATTGTGTAAAGAAGCAGAAACAAAAGGGATAAGGAAGAAATCCTTGGAACCTTCCCGATTTGTCAGCGTTAGATAGTTAACTCCGCGGAGGATTCGTCCATGAAACTCGTTCTCGCCTCGATTCTTTCGGCCGCCGCGCTTTTGGTTGGTGTGCTGGCACAAACTGACTGGAAACCGTACTCCTCAGCGGGGAACCTCTCAGCCTCGTTTCCGGACGATGCCCCCGCTGCCACTATTTTGACTGAGACGGACACCGGTTTACTGTTCTCAAATCTGACGCGCAAGATCGGCGAAGATTCCCAAGCCCCAGAGAAAATTCTCAACCGCACACGCGAAATCCTGAAGCAAGACATAAAGACTACTGAGTCCCCCGTCACCATCGCCGCCGCCAAAAATGGCCCTTCGTTCACTTTGCTGGATCGTGCTGGTCATCCACTCAACGTGAAGCTGGATTTCGACGAGCACTCGTTTGAAATGCTGGCGAGGGGTCTGAGCAAGAAGAGCCTGGCTAAAGTTGGGAAAGTTGTGAAGACTCTTAACCTGCCCGAGATTGTCGAGCGCGAGCTGCGAAATGAAATGCGCAGCCAGGGCTGGGTAATCACCGAGCGTCGTGAGAGCAAACGCGAAGAGCCAGACGAGCCGAAGCGGGCGGAATGCCCGGATCGGGCTGAACCCGCCGAGTCAAAGCGCGAACAAGGCGAATCCATTCGCGCCGAGCGCGCGGAACGCGCGGGTCGAGACTCGATGATCCAGCCGTAAAAGTATTCGAAACCAGCTCAGTATTTTTCTTGCCTTATCTTTCAGCATCCGCCACAATCCGCGGCTAATCATGTCCACGCCGCGCGTCTTTCTTCTCCTGATACTTTGTCTTTCCGGATTGCAGGCAATCGCCACCGCACAGTCGAATCCGCGGACAGAAAAGATCAAACAGCGCTGCCAAAAGATTGACGCGGACGTCGCCAGAAGCGAACAGGAACCGGAATACTCAAACATTTACCTGACTGAGCTGGCGGTGAACAAAGGCAACGGGTCGTACCCTGCCGTCGGGATTTACCGGCCGGTCGTCAAATTTTTCTACACGTACGGCGACCGTGAAAAGAACCCCTACCCCAATCGCCTGTTCAAGATCGTAGTCGCTATCGATCGGTCCGATCGCAAAGAGTATGCGGAGTATTGCTTCAATGAAGCCGAGCAGATGGTTTTCTATCTCGAGAAAAAAGATGACATTGAACGCCGCGTCTACTTTGTTTCTGAACGGCCGATTGCCTTTCTTCAGGACAACAAGCCACTCAGTCTTCGCTCAAAATCCCAGGCAGCAACCGTCGCGTCTGTGCTGAAGGAGAAGGCGAGCCTCGTCTCGATCTTCAAGCGGTCACTCGAGTTTGAATAGGACTTCCCTCGGCGTTCAGGTAACAAAGAACCCTCGACACACTCCTGCCAACCGTGATACAACGCGCGCCTTCGCAGGAGATTTGCAGAAGATCAGTCCAATCAAGGAGCAGCCAAAATGGGCGACCAGGAACCAAACGAGACCAAAGAGGAACTCGAGAAAGAATTAAAGGCCGAGGACGAGCAGGCAGGCGACGATCAGAGTAGCAATCCCCA
This sequence comes from Pyrinomonadaceae bacterium, assembly GCA_035274925.1. GTDB lineage: Bacteria > Acidobacteriota > Blastocatellia > Pyrinomonadales > Pyrinomonadaceae > UBA11740. The sequence goes on from DATENS010000070.1 coordinate 6,734, forward strand.
ACGTGACAAGTTCACAACTTTGCACGGAGACGACTAAAACCGTGCCTCGAGCCGAGCTAATCCCATCCCGCGTTTTTGGGCGTGGGCCGGTGTTCAGTTTCTCTCTGCGCGATCTCGGCGACCTCCGCGTCTCGGCGGTGAATTGGATCAAGAATGCTCACCGCTGAGACGCAGGGAACGCCGAGGCCCGCGCAGAGAAATCCAATTTAGTGCATGACACATTGCCCGGTTCGCGTGTGCCAACGAACAACCGCGGCTATAATGACGGCATGAATAAGCGTGCGAAAGAACGTCTGCAAGAAGCGATAAGAAAAGACAAATTGGAACGCGCCAACCCCGCTCAGAAGTCGCGACCTAATTCCCCGCGGGATCCCAAACAGAAATCTGGTTTTCTTCCAAGGCCCGACAAGAAGAGAGGCTAGCCCTGCTCAACTCCAATTACATCCGCGCAGTTCTGGCAGCTGCGGCGCTTGCTACTTTGACACTGTTGAGCAGCGCCGGTCCGAAGGTAATGATCGGTAACGTTAACGAGCGCGGGCCGGAATCAGTTTCACCGTCGCCTGAACCGGCAGACACAACCTGGACC